>DAOVJK010000020.1 GCA_030673265.1 Pseudomonadota bacterium
CCCCAACACCGTCGATTTGGCCAAGCTAACCGCACTGCGAAACCACGGCGGTAACCGCCTGAGCATCGGCATCCAGTCCTTTAGCGATCAGACCCTGGCCCGGATCGATCGCAGCCACACCGTGGCGGAAGGAATCGCAGCGGCTTACTGGGCCCGGGAGGCCGGGTTTAATAATTTGAACCTGGACCTGATCTACGGCCTGCCCGGCCAAACCGTCGCAGAGTGGCAAGAGACCCTGGAGGAGGCTTTAGCGCTTAAGCCCGATCATCTTTCGGCCTACCAGTTGAGCATCGACCCCGGCTCCCGTTTTGCCGAAAGGGTCGAACAAGGCAACCTGCAACTACCTGATGATGATCAGGTGGGGATGATGGCCGAAGATACCTTGGCAATTATGGGTAGCAGCTCCCTTGAACGTTACGAGATCTCCAATTACGCCCGCCCCGGTCATCGTTGCCGCCACAACCTGATCTATTGGCATAACAGCCAGTATCTGGGGTTAGGCGCCGGAGCAGTTGCCAACTGGTCTGGTCTGCGAATCCGCAACACCCCCAACCCGAAACTCTACGCTAGAAGATTGCTGAACGAAGAACCAGCCTGGCTGGAAACCGAAGCCCTGCCCCGGGAGGCATCATTCCGGGAAACGGTGATTATGGGCCTGCGACTCCCCGAAGGCATTAATTTAACCAGCCTGCAAGAAAGGTTCGGCCTTGATCCAGAAGAATATTACGGTGAGACTCTCCAGACACTGATAAGACGAAAGATGATAGAGATTAAGCTCGGCAGGTTGCGACTGACCGAAGCCGCGTTGCCATTTGCCAATCAAGCCCTGGCGGAATTGGTCTAGCCCCCGGAGGAGAAGTTTCAAGCCGGCAACTAATTGCAGCTCCTTGCGGCAGGTACAGGACGATAAGCAAAAAATGAACAAATCATAATTTCAGGTAAAAAATCATGGCGAAAGAAAAATCAACTATCTTCCTCTGCGGTAATTGCGGTAATGATTTCAGTCGCTGGCACGGCCAATGTCCCGATTGCGGAGAATGGGACACCATCAAAGAAAGCCGTCTGGCGCCCCCCGTTGCCAAGGGCCGCTACGGCTACGCAGGCGAACGGGCCGAAGTCAAGACCATGGCCGAGGTCGAGACCAGCTCCTCGCCCCGTTTCACCACGGAACTGACTGAATTTGACCGGGTGTTGGGCGGTGGCGTGGTGCCTGGTTCGGTGGTCCTGATCGGCGGTGACCCCGGCGTCGGCAAATCTACCGTTCTTCTACAGGTCTGCTGCAAACTGGCGATGAGCATGAAGGTTCTTTACGTCACCGGCGAAGAATCCCTGCAACAGATCAGTATGCGCGCCAAAAGATTAGGCCTGCCTGGCGACAAGCTTTTACTCCAGGCCGAAACCCGGGTCGAGGAAATCTGCGAGACCGCCCGCCATGAACAGCCGCAAGTCATGGTTATCGATTCAATCCAGACCATGCAGGCAGCCCAAGTCAACTCAGCCCCCGGCAGTGTCTCCCAAGTACGAGAATCGGCCGCGATTCTGACTAAATTTGCCAAGCACAGCGGTACCGCCATATTCCTGGTGGGCCACGTCACCAAGAGCGGCGACTTGGCCGGCCCCCGGGTTCTGGAACATATCATCGATGTGGTCTGCTACATAGAAGGCGGCTCTGATAGCCGTTTTCGGATCATCAGGGCCATCAAGAACCGTTATGGCGCCGTTAACGAACTGGGCGTTTTTGCCATGACCGACACGGGCTTGAAAGAGGTCAAAAACCCCTCGGCAATCTTTCTCAGCCGGCAGGACGAAAATATGGCGGGCAGCGCCGTTATGGTGATCTGGGAAGGCAGTCGCCCGTTGCTGGTTGAGATTCAGGCCCTGGTTGATGACAGCTACGGTGAAAACCCACGCCGGGTTACGCTGGGCCTCGACGCCAACCGTTTAGCCATGCTGCTCGCCGTCATCCATCGTCATGGCAATATTGCGACCTACAACAAAGATATTTACGTCAATGTGGTCGGCGGCATCAGGGTCATGGAGACTAGCGCCGACCTGGCCCTGACCCTCGCAGTGGTATCAAGCCTTAAAGACAAACCCCTGTCCCGCGATCTGGTAGCCTTCGGCGAAGTCGGCCTGGCAGGAGAGATCCGACCGGTGCCCGGCGGCCAGGAAAGGCTCAGGGAGGCCGCCAAACACGGGTTCAAGCGGGCAATAGTCCCGAAAGGTAACGCTCCGCAACAACCCATCCCCGGCTTGGAGGTAATTGCGGTCAGCAAGTTAAGTGATGCCCTTGAAATTATCTAGTGTTTGCCCGCAATGATATCTGCTTCGGAAACAACGCGTCAAGGTTCTCCCTGAAAACTGATCACCACCAACTGATCTGAGACCAATATTCATTTTTTATTAGATGTTCAATATGCAAAATAATCCGCTGCAATGCGGCAACCGCCAGCAGAAGGCGACCGGTCTTTAAGAGAGGGCTACCTTTTTTCTGAAATAGTCAAGAGCCTGCGGGGCAGGCATCAATCTTTAAACAACTGCAACCTGCGCCAATTACCATTGTTGACAACAGTTAACCAGGTATAGTTTTTTGTACCCCAGCCCATAAAACGATACAAGTATAAAAATTTATACCGTCGCCGTCGCCTCCAAAATACCGCAAAAACCCGTAACACCCCGATTTTATTCAACTTGCAGCAACAAACCTTCCCTTGGCATGCCGCTTGCATTCAATAAAGTAAATCGAGAAATTTCCATCTCTCTTTCCCCCTTAAACCGGTCGAGTTCCCCCTCGACCGGTTTTCTTTTTGCCTAAACGTTCATATATTGACATGACTAATCGGAAATGGTAAACCCTTTCTACTTCAAGCTGGAGGAATGGCCGAGTGGTTGAAGGCGGCGGTCTTGAAAACCGTTGAACGAAAGTTCCGTGGGTTCGAATCCTACTTCCTCCGCCATATTTTTTACAACCGGAGAGATGACCGAGTGGCTGAAGGTGCTCGCCTGCTAAGCGAGTGTGGGGGTTATACTCCACCGAGGGTTCGAATCCCTCTCTCTCCGCCAGTTTTTTCTTTAAGAGACTGACATCATTTAGATATTGGTCGTTGAAAAAGCCTTTTCGTCGAAACTAGTACATTTTGATGAACGAGGCTTTTTTTATGTCATCCAGCTGTCCAGCCCACTTTTACAAAAACAAAAATTAAAATCCTACCGCAGTTGGCTTCCACCCAAAACAGGCTTGATTCACTTGGGTTTCGGCATTGTTGCCGCTCAAGCTTGTATGATTGGGCTACCCCTAGTCCGCATATTGCACGAAGGCTCTGATTTTTCATCTTAATGCTATTGGGATCATTTTTTGGGAGAAAAGAAGCAACTTTTCTCGTTTATCTCGTTTATCCAAGCATTAAGCTTTTCTTTGCCTAGAATTTTGGCTGGTTTCTTTAAATCGTATAAAGACGCCGAGATACCTTGTTAAAGAGCAGTTGGTATGGATAGTTACTCAACATAAGAAAACGTATACACCTTGTGTTCCTGGTGATTACAGCTCCTATCTTGAAGAGTTTGAGACGAATTGTACTACTTTGCGCCCGAGCAAATTCTGTCCCTTGTAGAGCCAAACTGCGAATCCCTTCTATGGGGATGTCCGCCAAACTTGACGGCAGGAGTCGGAACTGATTGGCGTACCAGGCATGACAACTAGTTCGATCTGCCAACAAGCCTAACTGCGGTTCTTTGATCCGGTTTTCCATGTCGCCACGAGCGCAGTATAAGTCATCGTGAAGTTTCTGAACTTCACCGGTGAGGCTACTGACAACAAAACGTGGGTTAGCGAGTGATTTAAACAGGAAGGTGCAAATTACAATTTGACAGCAGGCACTTGGGCGGAAGAAATAAGGCTATAGGTAGAAGACTAATCGATCTCGTTGCAATTTGGAGTTGCAACGAGACTCTCAATACCGGCAGAAAACCGGAAGAAACCTTGGCGGTATATCGCTGCTGTTTTCACCAGCCACGCTCATACCCTTTGGAACTGTGGCATACGCATACACCCACGAAACCGGGACCTTGAGCGCATCTTTTACATAGGCAGGACGGATGGTGACCTTCTTGCCCCTGGCATTTTTATTGATCTTATTGCCTAAGGTTACGTTTATAGCACCGTTTTCAACACCAACAGATGTAACGTAGTTTCCGATAATCTTTTCAGCAGGTGGCAGTCCTGCTGCGGCGTTATCTGCCGGAAACCTGCCAGTTGCCTTGAAATATTCCGCAACCCCTTCCCTTGCAATTACTGCTATCCTGAAAGCCTCTTTAGCCTGAGTACGGATCACACGATCTTGATACGAAGGCATCGCCATCGTGGCCAGGATGCTGATAATGGCGATAACGATCATTAGCTCAATTAAGGTGAAACCCTGCTGACTCTTTCCCATTTTTTTACTCCGAATTGGACAATAAATATCTAGATCACCAGATCAAACAACACTACCCATTTGAAAAATAGGCAAGTACATCGCTATTACGATGAATCCGACAATCAAACCAACGCTAATTAATAACATAACATCCAGAAATGAGGTTACGGTGTATAAGGAGTTTTCAACTTCTTTTTCATAATAATCAGCCAGTTCTTCTAACACGGCCCCCATATCACCGGACTTGGCTCCAACATCGATCATCTGCAGGGCAAGGCCGCTAAAAATCCCGGAACCACGCAATGCCTCTTTTAGCTGCGCAAAATCTGCTACATTCTCGGCAATTTTCAATAGGCTGCGACGGAAGACCAGATTATTCACAGATTGAGCCGCATTTGAAAGGGCAAAGCTGATGGACGTCCCTGCTGACAAATTAATAGAGAGGTTTCGTAAAAAAGCAACCGCAGAACTCCTGGCAATCAACTTACCGATTATAGGCATAGAGGCCGCCACTTGCGAAGAAAACTTTTCCGACCGGAAAAAAGTTACGATAAGTACCAGAAAGCCAATCAAGATATAAAGAAAATTGTTGCGCAAGATATCGCTGATTACAACGACTATCTGTGTCGGCCCGGGAAGGGCTGCCCCAAAATCTGCAAACATATTACTAAAAACCGGAACAACAAAAACCATTATGAAAGAAAGGAGCAGCAGTGCAATAGACATGATTGTAACTGGATAATATGCTGCCTGGAGAAGCCTTTTATTCAATCGGCTGTATTTCTCCTGTTCATCGGCCATATTGTTCATTATGCCGGCAAGTTGCTCAGTTGAAGAGCCCTGGCGAAGCATCTCTACCAAAGCTCCGCTGAAAACATCGGGGCGTCCGGCCAGGGTATCGGCAACGTCCTGGCCACTTGCCAATGAAGCATTGATCCCGTTGATTACCTCTAAAGTTCTTTTGTCCGATTCCTCTTCCGAAAGCAGCTGAAAGGCATCAGAAAACCCCATGCCGTTTTTAAGAATTATTGCGAGTTGCCGGTAAAGGATCACCTTTGCGGACGGTTTGATTTTCCTCTTAAAGATCATCTTGGTCTCCACTACTTTTCTTTTTGCTTCACTGCCATAAATATGGGTAAAGTGAAGAGCTTAAATCTGTCCTGTCTGACCCGGAAAACTTCCAGCCCGGATACTGGTTTGCATTACCGGCGACGAAGATTACGGGCCCTAACACATCATTTTCCGGCACAGCAAAACGAAACGACAAAGTCTTGCCCTTGATGTTGTCAAGACCGGGCTGGTCCTCATCACCCCTGTATCCAAGAGTTGCGTGAATTGAGCCATTGTCAATAACAAGCTTGGTCACATAAGTCAGATCCGCCTTACTGGTTAACGGCAAATCATCACGATCCAACTCATCGCCCTGCAAGGTAATATTCCGGGGCCATTCGCCGGTAATCGCCCTGTGAAAAACAATCTCAGCCTTGATTATGCTTATGGCTGGCAATAATTCGGCAGTAAGCCTCGCTTTAGTCAGGTAGTTTTCTAAACAGCCAACATAGGTCATGGCCAACAAACCTATTACGCCAATGGCCATCAATAAATCAATAAGCCGCTGGGTCTTATATCCCCTTAATATTGAATGGGACAGCATTTTAATATAATCCCAGCCTGTCTCTTAATGCTTCCGGCAGGATCTCCCATGTTAGCGGCCCTGAAGGATTGGCGATATTAATAATAGGCCTCAGGGTCATGGTAAGCCCTGGTTCATCGGTGAGATCGTATAATCCAGCTAGTGGATCTTGCGGTGAAGGATTCTCGGTGCCGAATAGAACCAGGATATTGCCATTTTCTACCCTGACACCGTCAACGTATTTACCCCTTATGGCATTTGGCGCTGGCAAACCAGCCTGCATATTGTTCTCAGGTAATTCACCGGTAAAATCATAGAAGTCGGCAACATCTTTTCTGACTGTTTGGGCAAGCTCAAACCCTTCTACCAGCCGCGCCCTCTGGATGTAGGTCATATAGGCGGGAATAGCTACGGCAGCGAGAATACCGATTATGGCGACAACAATCATCAGCTCAATCAGCGTAAATCCTTTTTCATTTTTCAAGACAAATCTCCTCTCGAAACACATAACGAATCTTTCGGGTGGCCATTCATTAATATGAATTACTAAATATGCAGACAGTAACAGATTGTTTGATTCTCTGCATCCACTTACAAGCCCGAAACCACTGGTGAATATTACCCGGATCATTGGCTGACCGGCATTAAAATATCAGCAGGTTTACTGAGGAGATCCGTTGAGGCCGGGTAGGCATCAAGCTGAACGTAACTCGTAAAGATGAATTGAGCGACCTGGTCGCTGCAATTAACCGCATGCAGAGAAAGCCTGGTGATCATGATCAAGAAACTTAAAGCCGCGCAAAATTAATTGGTGAAAACCTTATTGGCTGAGATTAAATCGGGCCAGTCTCCGCGAGAACTGGCCCGACATGACACCGATGCCGGGACAGGATCAGCCTTTTTCGATTAACACCGACCAGGCCCCGTCCGGCAACTGTTTCTTTCCAATGATCCGATGCCCTTCCTTTTCGGCCGAACCGGGCACATTATTGATCGGCGCGCCATCATCGAGATGAATTTCCAGGATCTGACCAGCCTGCAGTTTGGCCAGTTCGACTTTCGTATAAACCAGATTCATCGGGCAGCCGACTCCCCGGCAATCCTTGAGGGCGTCCGCTTGTATTTTAGCCTTAGTCATTATAGGCCTCCTCCTTTATTCAATAATTTCAATAGGTTCTTCGGTCACTGCCCCTTTGGCGACGAGAAAAGACCTGATTTCCGGTTCGGCTGCGGCCAGGGAAACAATTACAAAACTGATTTTAGAGTCATAGGCCAGCCGGATATCTTCCGCAGAAGGCCGGGCCGGGGTTTCCGGGTGGCTGTGGTAAACGCCCCGTAAGGCCTGGCCCCTGCTACGCATCTCCTTTACCGCCGCAAACTGTTCCCGTGGCTCCATATTAAAGTGGTCAGGCGCTTGATCGATATTGGTCAGCTCATAATGGCTGGTGACAAGCTCGTTTACGCTCGCCAAGTATCCGCAAGCCTCGTTCGGCAACTCTTTTTTTGCATGGGCGATAATGGCCTGAATAACACTCTTTTCAATCCTGAACATCTCGTTTCTTCCTTTTAGTTGTGCAGATTACAGACCGCCTGTTCCTCATCATACAGTTCGGTGATAGTCGGCGCCTCTCCGCAAACAGGGCAATTTTTCTGCTTATGGAGTTTGATTTTCTTGAAATCCATGGTCTTGGCATCAAAGGTCAGCAAAGTGCCGGTCAGCAGGTCGCCCACCCCGGTAACAAACTTCAAAACCTCAGCGGCCTGGATGGTGCCGAGCATCCCGGCTATCGCCCCCAACACTCCGGCCTGAGAGCAGGTCGGCACGGCATCGGGCGGTGGCGGCTGCCTGAACGTACAGCGATAGCATGGCGATTTGCCCGGCACCACGGTCATGGTTTGCCCGTCAAAACGGAGGATGCCGCCATGGGAAAAGGGGATGCCCTCCATGACACAGGCATCGTTGACCAGAAATTTAGTCGGAAAATTATCCGTTCCATCCACCACGAAATCATAGTCGCGGATGATCTCCCTGATATTATCGGCCCGGAGACATTTCTGATATGTCACCACCTCAATTTCAGGGTTAATAGCCAGCATTTTCTCCCGGGCGGAGGCCACTTTCGGGGTATCAATATCTTTCTCGAAATGAATGACCTGTCTTTGCAGATTCGACAGATCGACCGTATCGCCGTCAACAATCCCGATCTTGCCGATCCCGGCGGCAGCCAGATAGAGGCCAATCGGCGCCCCGAGGCCACCTGCCCCGACAATCAGGACCCGCGCCTCCATTAATTTGGCCTGCCCTTCGACCCCGACATCCTGCAGAAGAATGTGGCGGCTGTATCTTTCCAGTTGTGCCTCGCTAAAATCTCTCATAATGCTTTGAACCCCTCTTCCAGATCGTCGATTAAATCCTCATAGTCCTCAATCCCGACCGACAGCCGCAACATATTCGGCCGAACCCCCATTGCCAATTTATCCACTTCCGGATATTCGCTGAAAATGGTCGAGGCGGGATGAATGATCAGTGTTTTATTGTCGTTGATATTGGTTGCCCGCCGGACCAACTGTAAAGCATCGGTAAAGGCAAAGCATTCCTCCCGGCGGGCCAGGTCAAAGGTAAGCACGCCGCCAAATCGCCCGCCAAACTGCTGCGCGGCAAGGTCGTGGTAGGGAGAACTCGCCAGTCCCGGATAATTGACGCCCTGGACCAGGGACTGCTTTTCCAGGTAGGCGGCCAGGGCCATGGTATTGGCGCAGCTTTTTTCAATCCGCAGGCTCATGGTCTCCAGGCCGAGGCTCTGGAGATAGGCGTTATGCGGCGCAAGACAGGCCCCCACGTTACGGTAAACCTCCTGCCGCAGGGCCGCCAGCAAGGCCATCTGCCCCTGTTTAGCTGCCCGCTCCTGTAGCCTTGGCGCCTGTTGCCAGTCAAAATTACCATGCTCGATAATGACCCCGCCGACCGAAGTTGCCCCGCCGGAGATATACTTGGTACTCGACAGGATCTCGATATTCACCCCATGCTCCCCACAATTAAAGAGATAGGGGGTCAGCAGGGTATTATCCACAACCAACGGCACCTGATGGGCTGCAGTTATTTCGGAAATTTTCCGACAGTCCGGCACATCGAGTTGCGGATTGGTAATGGACTCGATAAAGACCGCACTGGTCTTTGCATCGATCGCACCAGCCACCTGCTCGGGATCATCGGTGTCCACATATCTCACCTCCAAGCCCCAGGGCCGTAGGGTCTTGTCCAGTAACGACAGGGTATTACCGAACAGATGCTTCGAGGTAACAATGTTTGAACCGGCCCCGGCCAGGGCCAGAATAGTATTGCTGATGGCGGCCATTCCCGAGGAAACGGCCAGAACCCCGATGCCGCCGGAGATCAGCTGCAAACGTTGTTCAAAATCGGACACAGTCGGATTGGCAATACGGCTGTAGGCATATGCCAGCTTCTTCCCTTCGAAGGTCAGCCGTAGCGAATCACTG
Organism: Pseudomonadota bacterium; assembly: GCA_030673265.1. Classification (GTDB taxonomy): domain Bacteria; phylum Desulfobacterota; class Desulfobulbia; order Desulfobulbales; family JAGXFP01; genus JAGXFP01. Next base: position 9,547 of record DAOVJK010000020.1, read on the forward strand.
CTTGCATGTTCAAAGGCCACACTATCGTAGATCGGGGTCCGCAACGAGCCCTTCGGGTCACGCAAAGAGATGTTGCCATGAATGGCCCTGGTACTGAAACCTCTCACCGCCGAGATCCTCCGCCCATGAAATAGAGAAAATCAACCTCGTCGCCGTCACCGATATCCGTCTCCTGATAGAGCGTACGGTCAATCACATCGCCATTAACCTGCACCGAAACCATTTCAGGCGATTCGACCTTTTCCATCTCCAACAAAACCGCAATGGTCAGGCTATCGCCTGCAACCTGCCGCTTTTCACCGTTCATCGATATCTGCATGATTCCACCTCTTTATCTATACTTGAGTTGACTGATTGGTTTAATCAACTTTAAATATAAACGCATATGGTGTCAAGAAAAAAAGACAGCGCCAGCTGCACCGTACCGGCAGCGCAGTCATTATTTGCGGGTTTGATTTAAGAGAGGATATTCAGAAACGATCGGGCAAGAAATTTTGTCTGATATCTGGGCCCAGCCAAAAGAACACAACAAAGGCCCTCCTCCAGATAAAAGGGAGGGCCTTTATTGTCTGAAAAACTCAAGCAGATTTCGGGAAATAATTTTGTGTTTTGAGACAAAATTTCACCAGTACCAACATCACCGGCACTTCAATTAGTACTCCAACAACAGTTGCCAAGGCAGCTCCTGATGAAAGACCAAATAGCATGGTAGAGGTGGCGATGGCCACTTCAAAATGATTCGAAGCGCCGATCATGGCAGCTGGTGCCGCATCTTCATACGACAGTTTCATTATTTTGGCAGCACCATATCCCAGTCCAAAAACAAGCATAGTTTGGAGAAAAAGAGGGATGGCAATCCAGAGAATGGTTAGCGGATTGCTCATAATAACCTCGCCCTTAAAACTGAACAGGAGCACAAGTGTCGTCAAGAGGGCCACAATTGTCACTGGGGTGAGCACATGCAAAAATTTTTCTTCAAACCATTCCTGCCCTTTTGATCCGACAATCCATACCCTTGTGATATAGCCGGTGACAAGAGGCAAAGCGACATAGATGGAAATCGAGAGCAGCAGGGCTTGCCAGGGGACGGGAAGCCGGCCTACTCCAAGCAGAAAACCACCCAAAATACCGTACAACACCAGCATGGTTAAGGAATTAATGGCGACCATAACCAGAGTCAGGCCATCATTGCCACGTGACAGATAGCCCCAGACCAATACCATTGCCGTGCAGGGCGCAATGCCTAAAAGAATACAGCCGGCCAAATAACTACGCCATAAGGGTATTTCAAGCATTTTTACACCTTCAGCTAGCACCACACGGCCGGCGCCATGTATCGCCCCGACAGGTAGGTCCAGACCGAACGGCATCTTTACCAAATCAATGGCATCAGGGCCAATTAGCTTATTAAAAAGAAATCCAAGAAATAAAAGAGAAATGCCATACATCGTAAAAGGCTTGACGGCCCAATTGATAAAAAGGGTTAAAAAAACCGGCTTGCCACTCTTACTGGCCTTGATGACCTTGCCAAAATCAATTTTCACCATAATCGGGTACATCATGAAAAATAGACAAATGGCAATCGGGATTGAGACTACAGGGGCTCCGTTGACGGAGATAGACATATTGTCGAGTGTTTTTGCTAAATCTGGGACCATCCTACCCAAGAGGATGCCACCGATTATGCATATTCCAACCCATAGGGTCAGATATCGCTCAAAAACACTGCTCATTTGACGATCTTTCACTGACGATTTTTTTTTAGTCATTGAATTGCCTTCCTTTTGACTGGGGCAGGTGCTTGCTTGCGACTGTGGCGGCGGTGCCCCCAAAATTGCCGCGTCAGCGCCGCCACACTTCCAGCCGTCAGCGGAAACGGCTGGTTGTGCGACATTTGTCTTATTTCACGAACAATTACAGCCGGTATCGCCATTTTTCTTGAGCATTATTGGCTCGATAATTTTCCTGAACAGCAAAGCTGCTAAAATTGCACCACAGACTGGGCCGATGACGTATACAACAAGGAAACCAGACCGCTCAGCCGGCATTGCGGCCTGGTGCCAGCCAGCCAGAAAAGCAAACAACCGTGGCGAGAGATCTCTCGCCGGATTTAAACCAGCTTGAGTTAGTGGCGCCATTATGGAGATTATAAGAGCAACAGCACTACCAATAAAAAGTGGCGCAAGATTGTCATCCGGGCGGCCCACATTACAGCCTTCGGTTAATGAAAATATAAAAAAAACCAGCGCAAATGTCCCAATTGCTTCTGCGCAGAAAGCATTGAGCATGGTAACGGAAGCAATATTAACAACCCCGGGATTGGGGTAAAATTCGCCAAATATCATGGCGGTAGCGATAGATTCAGGCTCTCCACGGGTAATACCGTGCAGCACTTCAAAATCAATAATTGAATTATTGAAAAGGGCATACAAAACTGCTGCCGCTATAAATGCGCCGAGGAATTGACCGGCCAGATAAGTTGGTAATTTCCGCCCCGACATTCTTTTTGCCACAACCATGGCCACACTGACCGCGGGATTCAAGTGAGCACAAGATATATGTCGAGTAGCATAAACCGCCAGGGCAACACCGATGCCCCATACTGCTGCTATTTGGAAGAGCCCGTTATGGGATGAAAACAATACCGTAACGGCAACGGCTCCACAACCAAAGAACACCAATATAAATGTGCCGATAAACTCTCCAATAAAATCACTATATTTCCAAAGGCTGTTATTATTTGTCATTTTTTTTTCTTACACACAGTGGGTTCATCACTTGCCAGCCTGGCCACGCAGTAACAACGAATGTTCTAGTAAATGGTGACTTCCTGATTATGGCATTTTTGCTCTAGTTTTTGCGATCTTCATTTTAGCTTAGAAATCATCAAACAAGGGGCAACACAAATACCTGTCGACCAAGCCCAGGGCCGCTTCAAAATCTTTCAGTTCTTGCCCGGCAAAGATCGTATCGAGTTCTCTTCTTTTTAAGCCTTTTGCAGGCATCGTCAGCAGAACGACCATACCGGCCCCACCATCACGATCCATAATAATATTTAGTCCATCTCTGGCGGCTTCATTCAACGTTTTCGAGTAGCTATATCCATTCTTTATAAATGCTTCCTCCAGATTCTTTTTAAATAGTGCCGGTGATCTAAAAGACCGGACAAAATCTTTAATTGGCTGTGGATGTTTAAGATTATCTATCGGTACAATTCCGTATTTTTCTTCTGCTATCTCCATTAATGAAAAAAAGATTCTCTTTACCACCTCCTTTTCAAAAGGTGCGGTAGCGAGTGGTTTCCAGTTACCACAGGAAGTGATAAGAAGCAGAGCAATAAGCGCAAAAGAGATCTGCGCAAGGAATGTCTTTTCGTTAACGATTTTTCCCACCCCAGACAAGATGAGCCCTTCTAAGGGTAATTTCTTATTTTTGAGCCCAAAAAAGTGCATCATTTTCTTTTCTAAAGATACGTATTTCTTTATGCTGATTTTTTACCAAACTCCTGAATGCCTCGTACATTCTCGCAAGACCATACGCCAATTTTGAACTAACAATAAATGCAAGTTTTCTATTAACTCCATCTTGATCAGTTATTGATGCAATTTGGCCAAGAATTTTCACCCCTTCAACGGTAAGTTTAAGGTCTGAAACTTTACTGAAATCCACTACTTCATTGTAATCAACACAATCTGGGAGGCATTGAATGTCTTTCTGGTACTTCTTTAGTGCTGCAATGCCTTCGGCATCTTCTATTTCACCTTCCCATCTTGTGAAAATGAGTTGGTTTTTTTTATCTATACGATGGGTGGCTGGCATAATTTGATACTTTACGAGTCCGTATAATTATCCGGTTCATTCGTAAAATAGTTGAAAATCAACAAACATTAGTACCTGCATGTGTTTTTTCGTTAACGGATTTTTTAGCCCTTGACAAGGGGAGGCCTTCTAAGTGTTATGTGATTTCTAGCGCTTAAGTTGATTTCGGTCAAGTCTGTGTAACATAGTTGTTCTTCAAAGTTGAAGCTAAGGTAGATATCGCAACCAGTATAGACAGTTTAAGAGTTATTACTCTGATCCATTTTTTTGCGTTGTCATATCTATTCAATCACCAGAGTCTGGCATAACCTTCACTTTTATACCCCTGTCTTCAGTATCTGACTTTGCCGAAAACCGCATATCCTCAGACAGTTTATCTGAATCGACTTCTTTGATCTCGTGTGGAAACGTGTATTTATTCCCAGTGAACAACCAGGCAACGCCGACTTTTTTTGCTTTGAGGTAGCATCTTTCCCCTCCGAAAACTATTCCCGGCTCACGAAACGGAATAAGACTCCGCCCCGTTTCACAATCAATACTTGCGACGCTCCGATCAGAAGATATTATTCCAGGATAATAGCCCCACCATCCTGGGAAACCATTGCCAACAGCGAGCACTTCGCGTTTTTCTCCGACCTTAAGCACAATAACAGGATTGTCCGAGTCGGGATCAAGCAGAGACTTGTAACTGTTTCGTGAACCAGTACAACCTGACAAAGATAGTACTGATACGGAACACAGTACTAATAAATACTTTACTCTCATCATGTGACTCATTTGTTTCAGGAATAAGTGGCGGCGGATCAGACTTTATATTTTTAAATAAAGAAAAGTTTCAGCTGATCCAAATTAGCAAAAACGGTGTTCTGACCCCGGTTTTTTGAGTGTCCACTTTTCGTGGGTAGCTTCGAAACATAACCATTGATTAACAGGCACTTTGCCCTGCTAAGTAGATATTCACGGTGTTTTCAGGCATTTTTGCCCCTCAGGTAAGCGAGAGACTCCGAGGGGGTACTGAAAAGAGTGCCCTGCTTGTGATATTTTGATATTTCAACTGCCAATATCAGGCGATTTTAAACAGGTATCCCCTTTATCTTGCAAGATTCCGGCATTAGCAGCAGACATCCCCTATAGGATTACCGTCTTTTTAATATAATGGACTACCTCATCCGGATCATCGATAACGTTGAACAGAAAGAGATCGTCCTTACTGACAGTACCTCTTTTTTTCAACAACTCCTCTTCTATCCATTCTACCAGGCCGCCCCAGAACTCGCTACAGACCATAATAACCGGAAAGGGCTTAATCCTACGCGTTTGCATCAGGGTCAGGGCCTCGAAAAGTTCGTCCAGGGTTCCGAAGCCGCCCGGCATACAGATAAAGGCCATGGCGTACTTAAGGAACATGACCTTACGGACAAAGAAATACTTAAAATCAAGCGGCATATTGGCGTATTGATTGGGCTGCTGCTCAAAAGGCAGAGTAATATTGAGACCGATGGAAATTCCGTCAGCCCTGGTCGCACCTTTATTGGCCGCCTCCATGATCCCCGGTCCGCCGCCGGTCAGGATCGGATACCCGGCCTTAGCCAGTTTATTGGCGATTTCAACGGTCATCTCGTAACAGGGGTCATCCTCTTTGGTTCGGGCCGAACCGAAAAACGATACCGCCGGATGGGGTAGCGCCGACAAGGTATCGAAGCCGTCAACAAATTCCGACATGATCTTGAACAGCCGCCAGGAATCGCCGACATTAAAATAATCAAGGCCGTACTGGTTACTATCATCGTTAAGTTTTGGTAATGGACACTTGGGAACCATATATTCTCCTTCGATTTAGGAATTTTTGTATCTCTACTTTCCCGACCCTGCTAACCTACTGAAACAAAAAGCATTTTCCAGTCTGCCGACAGCTCATGCAAATATGCACCCAGAACTCACTGGGCAGAAGCCAAGAGGAAACTACCCATTCTAAATTCTGGCTACTGTCTTCCTGCCAAAATCACGCAACACCCTGCTTCGCTTCAGTCAATTTCTCCAGCTTTTCTGCCATTCGCTCGGCCAACCGCACTTTACCGGTCTCCCGGTAAATCTTTTCCAGCAGAACGGCGGCTTCTATATTATGGCGGTTAAGCCGCAGACTTCCTTGCAGATTGATAATAGCTTCCTGCTTATCACCCTGCCGGTCCAGAACCTGACCTAGACGGTACAGGTTATCCCACTTTGAATCGTCAAGCTCCACCGCTTCCCGGCAAAAGGCCAGGGCAATATCACTCCCCTGCCCCTCAACTTCATAAAGCTCGCCGAGCAGACTAAGGGCCCGACTGTCCTGGGGATTAAAGGCACAGGCCTGCTGAAGACATTCCATGGCCTTTCGATTCTCGCCACGGTTACGCCAGGCCTCTCCCAGACAGCGCCGAGCGGCGGCGTCCTCCCAATCTTCCCGTTTAGCTTGCTCCGCATCGTCGACAGCCAGCAACTCGATCACCTTTTCATATTGGCCGGAGCGGCAATAGAGCTCGGCCAGCTGCAGGATCAGATCAAAGATCCGGTCATCGACGGCCAGGGCCTTCTCGAAAAAATCGACCGCCAGATCATCCCGATCACAGGTCAGCCAGGCCGAGCCGAGGTTAAATAAGGCCATGTAATTGTCGGCCTCAACGGTCAGGGTTTTATCAAAACAGCCGATTGCTGTTTTAAGCCGGTTCAACCGGACATAGGCCACGCCCAGGCTATTAAGCAGATTGACATTCCGGGGGTCAAGTTCCAGGCCAAGCAGATACTCCCGCACCGCCCCATTCATATCGCCTTCGTTATAATAAACATCACCACTGATGTTCAGGGAGACCCCATCAAACGGGGTAATCGTGGCCGGGCCAAAAAACGAAGCGTGCTGCAGGGCCTTGCGGGCGTTAACAACTACCGCCGATCTTTTGAAACCGGCACAAGGAAAAGCGGCAAGTCCGGCCGAAAAAGTCCAATCGTGCGCCTTGCTGATCTTGTCCTGCAAACCCTGGAGGAGCGATAAGGCCGCAGCCTGATCATAATCGGCCAGGAGCAGATAAACTCCACCGTCTTGCCGCTCAAGGAGTCGGCTCCCTTCGCCAAGATGGGGCTTAAGAATATCGCGTAAATTAATGCCGTTCTGATCGGCTTGCAGGGCCGCGACCCAAAATTTATCCTGATGACGCCACAGGTTACGGAAACGATTCAACTCGGCCGGAACCAGGGATCGGAAGGGATGACAACCAAGTTCGGCTTCGTCGAGATATGCGGCTTTGGCAAAAGGGCCGCGTTGCCGGGCCAGAACAATCGCCTGCCAGCCCCTGTCCATCAACTCGGTAAAGCCCGAATTATCCTGGCCATCCACCCAGACCTGGCCCATCTGGGCCCGATCCAGACCTTCCCGCTGTAAGCGATAGAGGATCACATCGGCCATGGTGCGAACCTCGCCGGCCGTAGCCCCCTGCCACAACATGGCAAAGACCCCGGAACCCAGATGAAAGACCGGCATATCCCGACCTGCTATCGAATCGAGCGCTCCGGCAACCCTTTTAAGATAGGCATGGGCATGGGCGGCATCACGGGCCCGGGGATATATCTCCAGGAGGACCATGACAAAGTCAGCCCCCTTCGCCAGGCTATTCTGGAGATTTTCCCGCCAGAGGACCGAATTAAACAGGGTGGTCAGGGGATCAACCGCCCGGGCCTGCAGAGCCAGAAAGTCAGAGGTCATCGTCCGACTGTGATCAAGCAGGGCCTTGATTGTATATTTTTCGTAAAGATCCGGGTTGCCGCCTTCCAGAATGGCTATGCCATACAATTTATCCTCAACAAATAAAGGCAGAAAGAGGCGGGGCGCGAGACTGACAACAACCGGTTTACCGTTCTGCCGGACCAGGGCCAGCACATCGCGGCTCTCTGCGGACAATCCTGCCTCAAAGTCATCATCCACTTCGGCGCCAACCAGTTCAGCGTGCTGACAGGGAAGATGCTGCCGGGCAATATCACTGAAAAAATCCCGAAAGACCAGGGGCTCGGTTGATCCCGGCTCGGTACCAGCCCAGTTAAAAGGTGAACCCATCAGACAGCTCCGAAAACTTGCAGAATCAGGTCGGCCAGGGGCACTATCTCTCGATCAGCGACGGTCCGCATATCCAGCAGGAAGAGATCATTTTCAATCCGGCCGATTACCGGCACCTCGCCTTTACGAAGCAGTTCTTCCAACTCATTGACCGAAATATTCTCGGGCTGCAAAGCCACCGCCGTGGTGGGCAGATCCTGTTCGGGCATCGCGCCGCCGCCGACCCGCGAGTCGGTTTTGAGCATCGTCACCCGGCAGCTGCCAGCCAGAGCTTTCTTGATCCGCCGCGACAACCGTCTGGCCCTGGCAGCCAGCAGCTCTTTGGGCACGCTAAGCATCGCCAGGGTCGGTATTTTGGCCAGAGCGACTTCCTCATCGTAGTAAAGTCGCAGAACTGCTTCAAGTCCGGCCAGGGTAAATTTGTCAATCCGCAGGGCCCGGGTCATCGGGTTGCTCTTGATCCGGTCGATAATCTCGCGGCGCCCCAGAATGATCCCGGCCTGGGGACCGCCCAGCAGCTTATCGCCGCTAAAGGTAACCACATCCGCCCCGGCCTTGACCACCTCACCAACGGTGGGCTCTTTCATCAAACCGAAGCGGGAGAGATCAAGCAGACTACCGCTGCCCAGCCCCTCCATAACCGGCAGATCGTGGCGTGCGGCCAGCTCGACCATTTCAGGCAAAGGCACCTCGGAGCAGAAACCGATCATCCGGTAATTACTGGTATGGACCTTAAGGAGCAGCGCGGTTTCTGCAGTGATGGCCCCTTCGTAATCACGGAGATGGGTGCGGTTGGTGGCGCCGACCTCAACCAGGGTGGCGCCGCTTCTGGTCATTACATCGGGGATCCGGAAAGAACCGCCAATCTCAACCAGTTGCCCGCGGGAGACAATAACTTCGCGCCCCTTGGCCAGGGTATCGAGGCACAACAAGACCGCCGCAGCATTATTATTAACCACCAGACCGGCCTCGGCGCCGGTCAATTCGCAGAGGATCTCCTCCACCAGACTGTAGCGGCTGCCCCGCTTACCGGTGTTAAGATCAAACTCCAGATTGGAATAACCGCCGCCAACCCGAGCGATCATCGCCATCGCTTCATCGGGCAGCACCGACCGCCCCAGATTGGTATGAATCACCACCCCGGTGCCGTTAATCACCCCGCAGAAATTAGGCGCGGTTCTCGCTTTAAAACGATCCTGGAACAGCCGATGCAGGCCCGCGAGGCCAAGTTCCTTTTTGGCCGTGAGGCGCCCGGCCAGAATCGCCTCCCGGCAATGATCCAGAACCTCGCGCACCGAGATTTTGGCCTGGTGACCGATATCATGGCCCTGCTCTTCAAGCCAGCCGAGAAATTCATCAACCTTGGGAATCTCCCGGAGAAGCTTCTGGGCGGCTGCGGAGGGAACTTTTTTAGTTTTCGATGTCATCTGATGTCCCGGGACGATAATTTATTAAAATCGCTCATAACCACCCGAAAATACTTACCGTTTTTACCAATAACTGTCAAGAATGCAGCTTAGCCCACATATTTCATGAGTATTTTTGAAAAGTCATTTTAACTGATTGTACTTGTGTGTTAAATCTTTGGTTTGTTGTGGAATATCAAGGTCACAGTTTGTACCAAATGAAATACATGGTTTGTTTTTCAGATAGCGCAGACTTCGAAACTACTCACCCTGCGGGCCAGCCGATATATCCGTATAGCACCCC
>DAOVJK010000033.1 GCA_030673265.1 Pseudomonadota bacterium
ATCGAACATCCAACGTTGAATAAAAAAACTAATGTTGAATTTCTAAGAACTAACCACAAAAGGTGCTGTTCCATAGTGTTATAGTAGGTAGGTTGTCATTCTTTTCATCATTCATCATTCATCATTCGATGTTGTATGTTCGATGTTCATTGTGTGGATTTACATAACGCAGTTAACCGACTGTTGGTTGTTGTTTTGTTCTTTCTCTCTCAGCCCTCCGCCGCCAGTTCGGCCATGTGCTCCTGGGCAAAGGTGATGCTCGGATCCATCGACAGGGCCAGGGCCAGGGATTTCATCGCTTCCTCGTTTTTGCCCAGCTTTCGGTAGTTGACGCCCAGATTTGCATAGTCAATCGCTGAATTAGGCGCCAGATGCACTGCCCTGGAAAAATGGTGCACCGCCGCTTCATGATCGGCCAGCTTGAAGTAGCAGAACCCCAGGAGATTGTGCAGGTCCGGCCTTTCATCGTCATGGTCGGTGCCTTGCTTGAGGGTTTCGATGGCCTCGTCGTATCTTTCCATATCCTTCAGACAACTGCCCATGAATGAATAGATGTATGGAATGTCCTCTTCGTCCGGGTTGAGTTCAAGGGCCTGGCGTAAGCGGGGCAGGGCCTCATCAGGTCTGCCGATATTGTAGAGATTCTGGCCCAGGTAGAATTCGATAAAGTATGAAGCCGGCGCCAACTTTTCGAGGCGGCTGAAATGGAGGGTTTTTTCTTCGGGATCATCAATTAGTTCATTTACCAGTTTGGCGGCAAACAGCCCGGCGTTGCTGACCATCGATCGTTCCCGGAAGTGGGCGCCGGGGACAATTGTATAGATGGTCGGAATCTGTAGATCGGGATGCATGGTATTGACGACCAGCACCTCCATGTCCAGTTTCCGCAAAGCCTCGATGCACCGCTCGTCTTCGACCCGAATATTGTCATCGTTGAGGTCGGCCATCTCCTGGATGGTTATGGTGGAGCCGGGGTTGGTAATGTATTTGACCTCGTCCATGCTTAAGGGTTTAGGCAGGCCTGAGGCCACGTAGTTTGCTTTGCTGTTAAAGTCCCCGGCCAGCTGGGCCACTTCGGTCAGGGCCCTGATCAGGGCTTTTTCCGGATTTGGGGTGGTGCCCGCCGTGAAGACTATCTCGCTGGACTCCGGAAAGGTCGAGGGGTCGATGGCGAGGGCGCCGACGGTCGGAATGCCGGTGTCCAGGGTGAAATCGTTCAGGTAGACCTCAATGCCGTTTTTGGCGAACTTGTCGAGCAGTTCGCGGGCCACCGGGTCTTTAACGCTGTCGGGGTCGATAAGCGGCGTCTTGATCTGTTGGCGGCAGATCAGCGAACAGACGTGCCGCTCGACGATCTCGGAGATGCCCTGGTTGACTGACTCCTCATAGGTGTTGCCGGCCGAGGGGCCGTTGAACTCATTAATTGCGTAAAACCAGGAGAAGGGCACCAGCACTTCCTCGCCACCGGCAGACAGGTTGGTGGCCCAGACCCACTGCATGGTGATGCCCTGCAGCATCTCGGCCAGCAGTTCCGGGGTGGTATTGTCATCGTGCACCGATTGCAGTAAGCGTTTTAAAGGCAGGACCGGTCGGCCTTCGGCTTGCAAGTCTTCGTAGGTGCCGTTCACAAAGTTTGCCGGGTTCTGCTTGAAACTGAAAAAGCTGAATCTTTCGCCAAGTTCCATGCAGGCGCTGGCCCGTGACTGCTCGGGAGTGCTGCCTTTACCCATCTGTTTCTTGTTGCCGATGGTATTTAAAGCATCCTTGCCGCAGACACTGAAATAAACCGGAATATCAAGTCGGCCATTGTCGATTCGGCGAATCTCTTTAAGGATGTCGAGCTTGACATGTTTGAGCCGGTCCTGAAACTTGCTAACGGTCTCTTCGGGGCTCATGGCCTTGTCTTGATCGTAGGTGTAGGTCTTGAAACAATCTTTTAACTCTATCTTTCGGTTCTGCATGGTTTCCTCGTATTCTTGACTTGCTGGCAACTTAAAGCTGAGTTAAGCCGCTTGTCGGCTTAAACGAAACTTATGCCCTTGCGGTATTAAATTCCAGGATAATCGGGAGCGTTAATATAACTTATTGTCGTCTGTTTTTCCATGATGATTTCACTTTGTGAAACAGTGGCTGGAATGTGGCTTATTACCACATTGTGGTAGGCAAAACAACCAGGCCTGATGATTGTCTGTCTATTATTGTTGAGCAAGAGTTAAGTCTGGGAAGCTGTCGAGCCTTTGCGGGCATTGCCCGGCTTGATTTGACTTGCCAGAAAAACCTTGCCCAAAGGATGGTGACACGTTAAACAGCACTTGGTTGTATTGGCTTCCGTGCAAAGGCCAGATCTCTCCGGTTCTGTTGTTCAAGATGACTGGAGGGGGTGCTAGGCAGAAGGTGAGAGTTGCTTGCTATGATGTAAAATTGCCGGTGGTGGAGTTAGATCCTTGTCCCGCTGTGCCTATATTAAGAGAGTGTTGAAAATGGATATCAAGATAATTTGCAGAATTTTTTTGCTGGCCTGTCTGGCTGTTTTGTTTACCGCCCCCACCGCATCTGCCCAGGACAAGGTTCAGCCCCAGCTGGCGATTCTGCCCTTTACCTTTAATGGGCCTGGCGATCTCGGCTATTTAAAGGAAGGGGTCAGGACCATGCTGGCCAGCCGTATTGCCGCCCGGACTGAGGTTCTGGTGATTGGTCAAGCTGAGCGCGAAAAAATTATCGCTGATAAGGTTGGCTCTGATCCTGGCACCGTCGCGCAAACTCTTGGTGCTGATTTTGTTTTGACCGGCAGTATTACTGCCCTTGGCGCCAGTGTCAGTATTGATGCCCGCTTGAAAACGATTGCCACAAATGATTCAGCAAGTTTTTTTGGTGTTGCCGAAAACCAGAGCGGTGTAATCGGGGCCGTTGATCAATTGGCTTTGGACATTGCTGCGAATATCTCGGCAGAGGCCAGCAAGGTCAGATCAAGCAACCAGGCCACGATTGCTCCGCAACCATCAGCTGTTGCGATCCCCGTTATAGTTCCAGGGCAATCATTGCCGACGGCTGGACCCGGCTTGGGAGTTTCAGCAGTTTCTTCGACCATCCCGCCCCTAACTGCCTCCCGCAGCCAGTTTCTGGACATGGAAGTGCAGGTCATGGCTGTCGGTGATGTCTTCGGTGATGGAGAAGAAGTGCTGGTGTTGGCCGAAAAGCAGAAGATCTTTTTCTATCGCCAGGAAGGCAACCGGCTGGTCGCAGCCGGGGTAATTACCGATGGTCCCAAGTTTGCCCGGGTGGTGGCCCTTAATCTGGCCGATCTCAATGGCAACGGACGGGCTGAAGTATATGTGAGCGCCTCATCAGGCAACGGCCCCTCTTCGTATGTGGTTGAGTGGGACGGTAGCTCTTTTATCCGGTTGTTTGACCGCCAGCGCTGGTATGTGCGGCCGATAGAGCTGCCCGGCCAGGGGATGGTTCTGGCTGGGCAACAGGCCGATAGCGAAAGACCGGCCCGGGCTGGTATTTATAGAATGGTAAATAAAGATGGAAAGTTGCAGAAGGGTGAGGAGATTGTTGTTCCCGAGGAGGTAAATCTCTATGATTTTGTGATGGCTGATTTCACCGGAGACGGGCAGACTGAAATCGCTGTCCAGACCCAGCAAAGCGAGTTGCAGCTCTATAACCGGGATGGTGATGTTATCTGGAGGGGTAGCGGTAAGTATGGTTACACTCAACGATTTATCGGTGAAGCCTCAGGGGTGGTCAGCGATCATCCGGTCAACCTCCAGATTTTAACGCGTCTGGTTGCCAGGGATCTTGACCGAGACGGACAGTCCGAACTGATTGCCATGAAAAATCCTGGCGGGCTGAGTTCCTCCTTCAATACCAAGAGTAGTTTTACCGGCGGATCGATAAATGTCATGCACTGGAATGGCGTGACTTTTGAGGAGCAATGGTCGTCAGGCGAGATTGGCAGCTATCTGGCAACATTCCAGATAAATGATGCGGGAAGTTGGCTTTATCTGGGGCTGCTCAGTAAAAAATCAGGCCTGCTGTTCGGCTCCTACCAGAGTGTCGTGACTGGATTTGCTTTATTGGGCAAGGTGAATTGAGAATAGCTTAATAGTGGTTTTTATTGCACAATTTGCGGTGATGTGGGTTTTTTTGACACGGTGCCTTTTATGCGGAAGGTTTTTATTAAGGTGAAGTACTCTGAGTGCCAGAGATAAGTACAGGCTTCGAAAAGTTCGCAAGCGCCTGATCAGGTTGGCGTTGAATCAATGAGTTAGGTCGGGCTGACCATCGGTCTTGCGGCTTTCTGCGAAACGGTCAGGTTCGATGATTATCGGTTTCGCTGTTGTCTGGCTTAAAACTTGCAAAAGTTGTTTGCAACCGCATTCCGGGTTTACTGGGGGGCAATAAGAAGTTGGTTGCGGCAAATACCACAATGTGGTAATTAAAAAAACCATACGCTTTGCTATACTTGAAAACACTTGGCTTAGGCTGGTTATTTTTTTTCACAAAATTGGTTGCAAAACACTTGACAAGGTTAGGCGTCAAGGGTAGAAAAAATAGGAAAATTTGTGTGTAAGTTGGTTTACCCGGCTATGCCGGACGATCATTGCAACTGCAACTGATCGATTAACCTGCTAAATCTAACAAAAGGAGAGTAAGGATGAAGAAAGCATTAAGTTTTGCAGTTGCACTTGGTCTGGTTGCTGGTATGGCTACTACTGCCGTAGCAGCAGATCTGGTACTGAAAGGCGATGCCCGTCTGCGTGGTGTGTATAAAAATAACACCGTTGATCTGGATGATTCTACCGCTGATAAAATCCAGAATTTAGACCAGCGCTATCGTATCAATGCTGACATCATTGTTAATGATGCGGTTAAGATCAACACCAGGCTTGTTCTGGCTGACCAGAAATTTGGTAATAACCAGCCTGCGGCGACTACCTTGACAACGACAGGTGCTAGTGAAGCCGTTGCACTTGATCATACCCATGATGTCGACTCTTCAAGTGACACCCACACCGTTGACCGCTTCAACATGGTTATCAAAGACGTTGCCGGCGGCACCCTTTCTCTTGGCCGGATGAATGCTGGCTGGGGCAACAAGTTCCTGGGCTGGGGTTCAAGCGTTGATCGTATCAAGTACATCGCCAAAGCTGGCGATATCACCTACGGTGGTTACCTGCAGAAAAATGCAGAGGGTTTGCAGGCTGATGGTGACGGTGACAACGACACTTTTGGTGCTCTGGTAATCGGCAAGGCCGGTGATAGCAAATATGGTGTGTTGGCCAATTACATCTATGCAGATACCAAGACCAACGATGGTGCTTCTGAGACCGGTTATATGGTTGACGTATTCTTTAACACCAAGGCAGGACCTGCCAATATCATGAGCGAGCTTGTTTTCAAGGGTGGTGATGCCGCTGATAACCCTACTGGCGATGACTACTACGGTGGTTTCGTTGGCGCTTCCATGGGCATCAATGACCAGATCTCTGCCAAGGCCCTGTTCGCTTTCTATGATGGCAACATGGGTGACTCCAGTCCTAAACGTGACTGTGACAACGACTTCGCCCCGACCCTGCTGATCGGTACCTGTAGTGAGACAGCGGTATTTGACTTCGGCGGAAGCACCGATTCAACCGATGACATGACCTATATGCTCACGGTAGGCGCGGACATGAAGGTCAGTGACACGCTCTCCTTTGGCGCTGGTCTTGCTTACGTACTGCTTTCAGAGGAAGGTGGTCTTGCTGGCGATGAGGATGCAACCATGACCGAGATTGATCTCTCCATGAAATATGCTCTGGCCCAGAATACCACTTATTCTTTGGGTATAGCGCTTGGTCAGGTTGATACCGGTATTGCGGGTGCATCCGAGGACGATATGTTCGTAGTCGGCAACAGGGTTGATGTTAAGTTCTAGTTATAAATTAGAAACTTGATTTATTTGCTCTTAAAAGGAGCGGCCGGCAGGCCGCTCCTTTTTTTTTTGAGATGTAGGTCTGTGGAACAATAATGCACCTGTCTATTACCTCTCGTCGCGAATGCCTCTTGGGCTACAAGAGATCTTATCGGTGTTATCTGCTTCATTTTACTATTCCCCGGTCCCTGGGTGGGACATTGACGTCTTTCAGTATGGTGCCGAGCAATCTTCTGGCCATATTGGATGGCCGAGCCACTATACATCAGATTGCCGTGGTCACTTCCGTTGTTCAGCGCTAACATTAGCGTCCTCCATTACGAAGACGTAGCAATCTGGGGTAAAATTCACTCTATTCCACGAAAGCTCTGGTCTTATCAGGCGTAACTAATTAATATTAGCAAAATGAGTGAGGGGCTAATATTTTCCGGGAGAAATGCCATGCAAAAAATACTGACAGCCTTTTTTATGATAATGTTGTTTTCAGGTTGCGCCACACCGAGAATACCTTTTCCCGAGTCAGAACTTGCGGTTGCAAATTTGAAGGGAGATAAAACCGTTAAGGGCCGGGTCTTTCTGATCGACCAGCAAGAAGAAGAACAGATCGGGGCTGGTTACGAAGTGATCCTGGAACCGGTTTCTTCTTACAGTGACCAGTGGTATGAGGTTGCATATCTGAATAACAGGCCCCTTAAGAAGGCGGATCCGCGATATGGCAAATATGTTCTCAAGGTTGAAGCAGATGAACAGGGGAAATATACTTTCGGTAATGTGGCTCCCGGTAATTATTATCTGAGCAGTCAGTTTTTCTGGAAGGCGACAACCTGCAGCGCTGAGGTTGTGGCGACACCGGTATGGATCAGCAAGAAAATTTTCATCAAACCAAATGATACAATTTTAGAGATCCCCCTGACCAAAGAATTTACCAGTCCTACCATTATCTGTGATCTTTACAATCAGGGGGACTGGGAAAAAGAAGATCCCTTGTTGTAGCAGGTCTTCTGCTCATGCCACTCTGGGAAAAGACAGTTCCCCTGTTGAAGCAGGGTTACCACATTGAGCTCGCCAATCTTGCCTACGGTGCAGCCTCGCAGGGCAGGAAAGTCTACCCGCCCCGGGAACTGGTCTTTAACGCCATGCACCTTACCCCTTTGGATGAGGTGCGGGTGGTGATTCTCGGCCAGGATCCCTATATCAATGAATTTAACGGGGTGCCCGAGGCCCATGGCCTCTGCTTTTCCGTCCGTGAAGGTTTGCGGGTGCCACCTTCACTGCGCAATATCTTCAAGGAAGTTCAGGACAGTATCTATGGTGGGGAGCCCCGGAATTTTTCTTCCGATTTGAGCCGCTGGGCCGAGCAGGGGGTACTACTCCTCAATGCCAGTCTGTCGGTCCTAGCCAAGCGGTCAAACTCCCACGCCAACCTCGGTTGGCACAAGTTGACCGACAACATCATCGAAACCATTTCCGAAAAGAACGACCATGTGGTCTTTATGCTATGGGGGGCCTTCGCCCAAAAGAAGGCGCCTCTGATCGATTCTTCCCGTCATCTGGTCCTCAAGACCAGCCATCCTTCGCCTCTTTCCGCTCACCGCGGCTTCCTGGGTTCCGGGGTGTTTGTCAAATGCAACGAATATCTACAGAAGCATGGTTTGGAGCCGATCATCTGGTAGGTGTTGGGCGCCGCTGGTCGATGGAGTTGTTGTGCTTTTTTTTATTTGTCATCTCGACCGCAGGGAGAGATCTTGGCGGAGTTGATTTAAATAAAAGAAAGATCTCTCCAGCTTCGCTGTTCGAGATGACATATGGTGGTTGGGGCAACTTGGTTAAGGTTATTCACTCGGAGTCTTCATTTACCTCAACCTCAGAGTGAAATCCTAATTGTCCATTCGTTATATAAAGGGCAAGATCTCTCCCTGCGGTCGAGATGACACAATTGGGAAGTAGAGTCAGCCTGATTGGGAAGGCGAGATGACAAGAGCGAGGACCACTGATTGCGAGAAAAAATCTATTATGTCTATCTGCTGACAAATTGGAATAACGCCGTCATGTACGTTGGGGTGACCAATGATCTTGAGCGGCGGATGTTCGAGCATAAAGAAAAAAGCATTAAGGGATTCACTGAAAAATATAATGTAAACAAGCTGGTATATTTTGAGCAGACTTCAGACGTGAATGTTGCCATTGCCAGAGAGAAAGAAATCAAGAAATGGCGGCGGCAAAAGAAAGACGCTCTGGTGAAACGGGCGAATCCTGATTGGCGTGATTTAAGTGCTGATTTTTCTTAAGAGCAACTCCAGAGTTTATCTTGTCATCTCGACCGCAGGGAGAGATCTTATCACTATTGAGGTCTGGGAAGGAAAGATGCTCTGCTGAAAAACGTGAATCGTGATTGGCGTGCTTTGAGTGCTAATTTTTCTTAAGGGCAACTCCATATTTTATCTTGTCATCTCGACCGCAGGGAGAGATCTTGGTTTTTATTCAACTTCGGTTCAATCAACAAAGATCTCTCCGGCTTTGCCGTTCGAGATGACATTCATCTTGCAGGGATGACAGTTTCCCGGTCAAACAACCGGGGGCGGATTCTGTTTCAGATCGATGTCCTTTGGCTGCTCAATATGTTTGCAGATCGTCCTCTTCGCTAAGGCTCTTAAACTCACACCTCTTCGCGATATGGGAAGTCCGGGTTGTCCAGTAGTTTGCCGATCCGCTGCTTTTTGGCGGCGGTGTTGTTGTGGAATTCGACTACTTCGCCAATGACCTTGAGGACCTGCTCTTCATCGGCCTGGCGCACCACCCTTCTGGCGGCCTTGGGCTTGGGGCCGCCCTTGCCGCCCAGGTAGATGTCGAAGCCCTGGCGGGTGGCGATAATGCCGATATCGGTCATGACCGGGTTGGAGCAGGCGGCGGGGCAGCCGGCGATGGCGATCTTGAACTTCGGTTTTACTTTTGTCATCTTGCCGAATCTGGCCAGGATCCGGTCGGAAAAAGCCATAGTGTCGATCTGGCCCAGATTGCAGCTGCTGTTGCCGATACAGATCCTTGGCAGCGGGAACATCCCCGGCCCTTTCAGTCTGACCCCGAATGATATCAGCTCATCTTTTATTGGCGAGAGATCAGACTCGGTGATATTGTATAACCGGAGGTTCTGGGCGGTGGAAAGATATAGGTCGAAGCTGTATTTTGCAGCAAGTTCGTCGACCTTTCGCAGTACTGCGAAAGGCAGTGAGCCGCCTGGGAGAAGGATGGTTAAAGTCTTGGGGCCGGATTTGTTGTTATCGCCGTGCATTACATCACCAGAAGTAATTGTTATGGAATTTTCGAAATTCTGTTAAATTATGTAGGTCGGTTTGGCAGAAAAATTCGACATTATAGTCGATTTTAAAAAAAAGTGTGGAGGAATCCGGCAACTCCGTTTATTAAGGTGTTTCATAATTATCTCAAGTAAAGATGATGTCGGACTTTGAGGGTGTTCTGGTCATTGCCAGAGCGACACTCTCGATTAAATACTTTGGAGGGCAATCATGGGTGGTCACAGTCATAATCCGTACCGGGCCGATGCCGCAGCCAGTAATTCGATCGATCGCAAGCGTGAGCAGGAAAGACGCTATATGCTGCAGTCCGCCTTCAGAAACAGCGAAGAGCTTGCCAGTAGCCTGGTTCAGCGGCTCCTGGATAATCACATTATCGAGACCAATTCCGTGGATGGTATTCGGGAAACGTTAAGTGATCAGTTGCAAAAAGTTTCGGAGATAGATGAGCACGATTTTAATTTCAAGATCGCCCCGATCAGGCAACTGGTGCCCAACCCCAACTTTTTAAGCCTGTATATAACCCAGTACATAATTGAAGATCTGATTAATCATCGTGATATCGAAGATATATTCGGTGAAGAGGCTGATATCTATCAGGCGGTTGATTCCGTTCTCGGGTCCCTTCGTCCTAAGCGTTAGTCCATGGTGGATATAATCCATCCCGCCACCCTGCCATCCCTTCTATACGCAAACGATAAGGGCGAGATTTGCGATCTGCCGGATTTGGCCATGGCAGGCCGCAGTGGCCGGGATTTTCAAACTCCTCAGCTTAATGAATTAATCCCCCTGCCCGAGGGCAGCGAATTGTTCGTTCTTGACGATCGTTTGCCGATCGGGATTGACCCGGTCAGCGGCGAATTCCTCAAGCTCGATGATAATCCGGACCGCCCGGGCAGCTCGGTGCGCGCGGTGGCTGCTTTCATGGCCCCGGCCCATACTGCTATCTACTCCACAGCTTTTGAAAAAGAATCGGCCGGGGTCAAACCTTTACCGCTGTTTGCCTATGCCGCGGTGGGCTGGTACGAAAACCGGTTTTGGGTCAGCGGTTTCAGGAGTGACGCTGATCCGCGCCAGGAACCGGACCGCTTCAAACCGGCCGGGATCAGTAAGGCCACCAACCAGCGCCTCCGTGGCAACCCCGCCAACCGTTTAATCCAGCATCTGGGCAAATGTAGCCTCACCTACGGTTGTCCGGCAGCGGTCAATTATTTCATGGATAGCTGGGAGGCGCCGTTGCCGACCTCGCCGGTCTGTAATGCGGCTTGTATCGGTTGTATCTCTTTGCAGCCTTCGGGCTGTTGTCCAGCCACCCAGGATCGGATCAAGTTTACGCCCAGCCCGGAGGAGATTGTCGGGGTGGCGTTGCCTCACCTGGAAAAGGTGGAGAGGGCAGTGGTCAGCTTCGGACAGGGCTGTGAAGGCGAGCCGTTGATGCAGGCCGAGATTATCGAAAGAAGCATCCGGCTGATCAGGCAGAAAACTGCTCGGGGCACCATTAATCTGAATAGTAATTCCAGTATGCCGGCGGCCATCGAAAAGCTGGCGGCGGCAGGGCTGGATTCATTGCGGGTCAGTCTTAACAGTGCCAGGGCTGATTATCACCGCCGTTACTATCGACCCAAGGGTTTCGATCTGGAAGATGTCAAGGAATCGATCCGGGTGATGAAAAGGGCGGGTCGTTTTGTCTCGCTGAATTATTTCATGCTGCCCGGTTTCACTGACGATCCGGCCGAATTTGCTGCGTTAAGCAGTTTGATTGCTGATTGTCGGCCCGATTTTATCCAGCTCCGGAATCTCAATATGGATCCGGACTGGTATCTCGATGAGATCAAGTTTGCCGCATCGGGACCAGCCCTTGGCATCCTGACGTGGCTGGAGAAGTTGCGGGAGGCGTTCCCTCATCTTGAATTCGGTTATTTTAACCCGCCGCTGCGCTAAGGGATGAACGTTGCTTTGTTGTAGCGACCATTTCTGTTAGATCAAAACGTTGTTGTCATATCGAAACGCAGTGAGATATCTGGTTGCTCTGCCTGTTCTTGGCTAAGGGAAAAGATCTCTCCGGCTGCGCCGTTCGAGATGACGAGGTGTGCGCTGTTCTTCGGAATGATTAAAAAGAAAAATTATTGATGCAGGAGGGGCAGGATGTCCGAGCAGGTATTTGATATATTAATAATCGGGGCTGGGCCGGCCGGATTGCAGGCAGCTGTCCATGCGGTTCGTAAAAAGGCCTCGGTTGTGGTCTTGGGGCGCCCGGAGCGGAGCAGTATTTACTCTGCCCATGTCGAAAATTATCTATGTGTGGCCGGGGTGGTTGACGGCAGCGAATTGCTGCGGATCGGGCTTGAGCAGGCGCAAAAATTCGGCGCTGAAATTCTGGCTGAGGATGTTCTCCATATCGAGCAGGCGGATGAGCTGTTCAAAGTAAAGACCGAAAGCCGTGAGGTGGAGGCGAGGTCCCTTATTATTGCCACCGGCACTTCCCGTAAGAAGCTCAAGGTTACAGGTGAGAAAGAATTGGCCGGTCGCGGGGTCAGCTATTGTGTCGATTGTGACGCCAATTTCTTCCGCAATGCCAAGGTGGCGGTGGTCGGTAATGGCAGTGCCGCGGTTGACGGCGCACTGACCCTGACCGGCTATGCCTCCGATGTTTATCTGATTACCCGTGGTATTGACGTCTCCGGCGAATTGGCGGAGAAACTGGCCGCCAGCACCGTTCAGGTCAAGGAAGGGGCCTGGGTTAAGGAGATTAGCGGCGATAACGGGGTCACCGGCCTGGTTCTCGAGGATGATCAGGCCCTGGAGGTCGAGGGGGTTTTTATCGAACTTGGCGCCAAAGGGGCCATGGAGTTGGCTGTCAATCTGGGAGTCTTGCTGGATAGCGATACCTTTACCCATATCGAGACCGACAGGCATCAGGCGACTAATATCCCCGGGATCTACGCGGCCGGTGATATTACCGGGCATCCCTATCAGATGGCCAAGGCGGTGGGAGAGGGCTGTGTGGCAGGTCTGGCAGCGGCTAACTACGCGCGGCAGCAGCAGAAAACAGAGGCGTGATCTTGCCCGGGACTTTCGTAACGCCAGACGAATCTTTCATGGAAATGGCCCTTGTCGAAGCCCGACAGGTGGCGAGGCGCGGTGAAGTGCCGGTGGGGGCCGTTGTTGTAGATCAGGCCGGTCAGGTCTTGGGTCGCAGCGGAAACCGACCGATTGAACTGCATGATCCATCCGCCCATGCCGAGATGCTGGCGATGCGCCAGGCGGCGGCAGCTTTGGGTAATTACCGGCTGACCGGTTGTACCGTTTACGTGACCCTGGAGCCATGTCCGATGTGTGCCGGGGCCATGGTTAATGCCCGCCTGGCCAAGGTCGTTTTCGGTGCCGAAGACCCCAAGGGCGGTGGGATGGTCAGTCGTTATCGGATTGGTTCAGACGGTCTGCTGAACCACGCTTTGGCGTTTGAGGGTGGTCTTCTTGCCGAGGAATCGGCCAAGCTCCTCCGTGATTTTTTCAGGGAGAGGCGCAATGGCAACATTGCAGGGTGAGTCGGCTGGTACTGTCTGCCAAAAGTTTTGCGGTTTTTTGCGGCAATTTGAATTAACGTGCAAGGCAAGGAAGAATATCTTTTAATAGAGTGGTTGTTGCCTCGATAAATTTTGCTACCCTTTTCCGTAAAAAACGCTATATTAGCTCTCTTCATTCGCAAGATGAAGTAAACGGAGAGGTGACCGAGTGGCTTAAGGTGCACGCCTGGAAAGCGTGTGTGCGGCAACGTACCGAGGGTTCGAATCCCTCCTTCTCCGCCAGTAGTTTATAATGATCTGTCGTCCGGATTAGTTGAGTTGAGCCGGTCGTCGGGTTTTTCAAGTTTGGCAGTCGGGTCCTGCGCAACAAAGGCTCGCGAACTCCGCCAGGTCCGGAAGGAAGCAACGGTAGCGATTTTCTTTGTGTGTTGCAGGGTGCCCGGCTGCCATTTTTTTTTAACCAGTGTTTCTCTGGTTAATATCGTTTATATTAATCCGCTATGTCATATCTCGTTCTAGCCAGGAAATGGCGTCCCCTTAATTTTGATCAGGTTGTCGGACAAAGTCCGGTGGTCAGGATCTTGCGCAATGCCATCAGCCGGGACCGGGTTCCGCACGCCATGTTGTTCAGCGGGGTGCGGGGGGTTGGCAAGACTACCCTGGCCAGGATTATGGCCAAGGCCCTTAACTGCGAAAGCCAGGAGGGCGAACTCCCCTGTAATGAATGTTCTTCCTGCCTGGAGATCGTTGCCGGTACTGCGGTTGATCTGCACGAAATCGACGGCGCTTCAAACCGTGGCATCCAGGAGATTCGCGACCTTAAGGAAAACATCCGTTTTCTGCCGACCCGGGGCCGCTATAAAATCATGATCATTGATGAGGTGCACATGCTCACCAATGAGGCCTTTAACGCCCTGTTGAAGACTCTGGAAGAGCCGCCTGATCATGTCATTTTCATGTTTGCCACCACCGAAATACACAAGATTCCCGTGACGATCCTGTCTCGCTGCCAGCGCTATGAGCTGAAAAAAATCCCTTTTGCCGAACTTTTCCAGTTCTTCAAAAAGATTGCCGAGGCCGAAAAAGTTACGATCTCAGACAGCGCCCTGGAGATGATCGCCAGGGAGGCGGCCGGGAGTGTCCGCGATGGGCTGAGTCTGCTGGATCAGGTATTCTCCTTCGGCGGAGAGCAGATGACCGATGAGGATGTCAGCGAGGTTCTGGGCTTGGTTGGCAGCCAGGTTTTCGAGCAATTGGGGACAGCCCTGCTTGATGAAGACCTGGGCTCGGCTTTGAAAATTCTTGACCAGGTCTGTACGGCCGGGGCTGATCTGAAAAGATTTACCGCCGACCTGCTCCATTTTATTCGTGGTCTGATTATTTGCCGGGTCAGCAAATCCCCGGCAGAATTGCTTGAAGGTTCTGATCGGGAAATTGCCAGTATGACCGAGATGGCTGGCCGGCAGAGTAGCGAGACCCTTTATAATCAGTTTGACCTTCTCCTTAAAGGGGCGGCTGAGATGCAGTTCGCTCCCCATCCTCGTCTGGTCCTGGAAATGACCTTTGCCAGGATCGTGCAGACCGGCCAGCTTGTGCCGGTGTCCGCCTTGATTGCCAGAATTGATGAGTTGCTGGCGGCGGACGGGGGCGAAACAGCGCCGGTGGCCCAGCCTGCGGCGAGCCGGGTTCCCGAAAAAAAAAAGTCTGAACCACTAGCGGCAACCTCTGACGATCCGGTCCGGCTTTCCGAGCCTGCGCCGCCATTTAAGGTCCAAACCCAACAGGTATCGGTTGCGCCGGATGTCAAACCGGCTGAACCAAATTCCGGTGTGGTGTCGACCGCCGAATCGACCAAGGATGTCCGCAAGGATTGGGACGATTTCGTGGCGTATGTCAAGGATCGCAAGGACTGGATGGCCCAGATTGTCAGGTTGTGTGATTCGGTCCGGCTCAATGATGGTGAGTTGTTGATGAGGTATGATGATGGCAGTCAGTGCACAATCCTGCAGCAGTCTGATAATCTCAAGATCCTGACCGAGTTTACCCAGGATTTTTTTCAACAGGAGTGGCGGGTTAAAGTAAGTGCCAATGGCGATGGTCGTAGCCAGGGCAGTGGCGATGGGGCGGCGGGGCTCCAGGAAGAGAGAGTGGCGCTGCGCAGGGACCCGCTGGCCCTGTTGGTCGCCGAGGTCTTTAACGGACATGTCGGTGATGTCAGGACCGGTCCCCGGAGCAGGGAGGTTATAGCCGTGATGGAAGAGGAGAATTAATGGATATTCAGAAGTTAATGGAGCAGGCCAAGGATTTTCAGGAAAAAATGGCCGGCATGCAGAATGAACTTGCCGCTAAGCAGGTAAGTTCTACCGTGGGCGGTGGCATGGTCTCGGTAACGGTCAATGGCCGCAACGAGATTGTCGATCTGAAAATTGAAGCAGAGGTCATCAATCCGGATGATCCCCAGATGTTGCAGGATTTGGTTAAAGCGGCGGTTAACGATGCCATGCAGAAGGTCCAGGAGATGAGCAAGGGCGAGATGGCAAAATTGACCGGCGGGCTCAATATCCCCGGCCTTTTTTAAGTAGAGTTTTTGTAACTATGCCGTGTAATAACCGGGGGTTCAGCCTGTATTTTAAAAGGAACATGAAAAAATACGGTTGAACATTGAACATTGAACATTGTACATCGCACATTGAACATCGAACATCGAACATCCAGCGTTTAAGTATTATCAAGCCACAATCATAAAGCCTTAACAGTAACGTTTCGGGGGTTTCGTTAGTTTCGCGGATGCACCGGCATAGTTACGGAGTTTTTGAATGAATGTTGTCCCGCCCGCTCTGGCCAGGCTGATTGACG
>DAOVJK010000010.1 GCA_030673265.1 Pseudomonadota bacterium
CCATGTATTTCATTTGGTACAAACTGTGACCTTGACATTCCACAGCATACCAAAGGTTTAACACACAAGTACAACCAGTTAAAATGACTTTTTAAAAATACTCATGAAATATGCGGGCTAATAATATTAACCTCTCACCTTTTATCTAACTCACCGGGAATACCCAATGATCACTCTGCTTGACTATGGAGCCGGCAACGTCCGCAGCGTCCGAAACGCTATCAAAAAACTCGGTTTCGAGGTGAAAGATGCCACCTGCCCGGAAGATATCCGCCTGGCTGAGAAGCTGATCTTCCCGGGTGTGGGCAACTTCAGTAGCGCCATCCAACGCTTGAACGACCTCAATTATATCGAGCCTCTGCTCGAATACCTCCGGGCCGACAAGCCGTTCATGGGTATCTGTCTCGGCCTGCAGACCCTCTTTGAGGGCAGCGAAGAGTCACCCGGCGTAGCCGGACTCGGCCTGATCCCCGGCATAGTCGGGAAATTTGATGAGAGCAGAGGATCGGTCCCGCAGATTGGCTGGAACGGCATTAATATCAGCAAGGACTCGCCCCTGTTCAACAATTACCGCAACGAAAAGTTCTATTTTGTCCATTCCTTCCGAGCCACCGCCAACCCGGACAACCAGGATTGGCTGTTGAGCACCACCAATTACGGAGAAGAATTTATCAGCAGTGTCCAGAAGGGCAACGTTATTGCCTGCCAGTTCCACCCGGAGAAAAGCGGCAAAGCCGGCCTCAATATCTTTAAGAATTTCCTGGCCGCCAAGGAGCTGACCATCAAATCACACGACACCGACGGTGGTATCAAGACAGAAACCAGGCTTGCCAAAAGGATCATTGCCTGCCTCGATGTCCGCACCAATGATGCGGGGGATCTGGTGGTAACCAAGGGCGATCAGTACGATGTCCGGGAAAAGGGCGAAGTGAGAAACCTCGGCAAACCGGTCGAACTGGCCAGCCGCTACTACGAGGAAGGCGCCGATGAGATCACCTTTCTGAACATCACCGGCTTCCGCGACTTCCCCCTCAAAGACCAGCCAATGATCGAAGTTCTGCTCCGAACCTCGGAGAATGTTTTCGTACCTCTGACCATCGGCGGCGGCATCCGCAACTATACCGGTTCTGACAGAGTCTATTACTCATCTCTGGATGTTGCCTCCGAGTACTTCCGCTCTGGAGCGGACGGAATATCCATCGGCAGTGACGCCGTTCAAACCGTGGAAGATTATTTGACCAGCGGCAAAGAAACCGGCATGAGTTCCATAGAACAGATCTCGCGGGTTTACGGAAATCAGGCAGTTGTTATTTCCGTCGACCCCCGCCGGGTCTACGTCAGTTTTCCAGGCGACACCGACCATCACACCATAAAAACAGCCACTCCAGGCCCAAACGGTGAAGAATACTGCTGGTATCAGTGTACAATTAAAGGTGGACGCGAAGGCCGTGACCTAGATGTAGTGCAATTGGTCACAGTCAGTCAGGAACTCGGTGCTGGAGAGATCTTATTAAACTGCATGGATAAAGACGGTACTAACTCTGGTTACGATCTGGAACTAATCCGAATGGTCAAAGAGCAGGTAACCATCCCGGTTATTGCCTCAAGTGGTGCTGGCAAGGTTGAACATTTTTCTGAAGTCTTTAAGGCTACTGACGTGGAAGCGGCCCTGGCAGCCGGTATCTTCCATAGAGAGGAAGTGCCGATCGAAGACGTTAAGAAGCACCTTCAGGAGGAAGGAATCGAGACTCGATAGTTATCAACTGCACTGATAGCGAAAGTATCAATAGCCACCTTCAATTATGACAAGGGCGGCTATATTTTTAGGTACTGGCAATTGAAGATGTACAGTAGACAGCTTCAGTTTTGAGGGTGCCTGATTTCTTATGATGTTGGTAAGACATCTTCAATTAATAATCTGAGCAATAGCATTGGACAGTTCCTGCAAACGAAACGGTTTTTCAATTGCTGAGCAGAAGCCATGATCCTTGAAGTTTGCCATGACCGGGTCATTAGAATAGCCGCTTGAAACAATGACTTTAGCCTCAGGGTCCATGTCGAGGACTTCCTGTACGGCTTCCTTTCCACCCATGCCTCCTGGAATGGTCAGATCCATGATTACCAGATCAAAATGTCTGCCCGAGTTCATGGACTCCTGATACAATTTTACAGCCTCTTCGCCATTCGCTGCAAGAACAACATCATGGCCCAATTGGACTAACATCTTTTGGGCTACATTTCTTACCATTTCGTCGTCATCCATTATCATAATCTTTGCTTGGGAAAATGCCTTGCTTTCTACTAATGATTCCTGTTTGTGCGTTGTTGTCTTCCCGGATGCCGGAAGATAAATAGTGAAAGTACTACCAACTCCTGGAGAAGATTTTACCCGGATATGACCATTGTGCTTGTTTATAATAGATTGAGTTATGGCAAGACCGAGTCCGCTTCCTCCGTCTTTGCTGGTGAAATATGGATCAAATATTTTTTCCACAATATTTGCTGGTATGCCGATGCCGCTGTCCTGAATACATAATTTCACAAAGCTCCTTTCTTGTAAGAAAAGAACATCAGGATCATCACCAGGGGAAACATTCTCACAGGTTACTTTGACAGTGCCCCCTTCAGGCATTGCATGACTGGCATTAAGAACAATATTCTGGACCACCTGGCTTATCTGTCCCCTATCAATATCTACCAACCATAAATCTTCAGGGACATCGTAACTGCAGGCAACTTTATCGCCGTGAAGGACAAAATTTGCTGAATCTTTGATGACATCTTCAAGGGATGATACTTTTTTAACAGGTTCACCTCCCTTGGCAAAGGTCAGTAACTGCTGAGTCAGATCCTTGGCCCGGAGTGTTGCCTTTTCAGCTTCTGATAAAAGTTTTTTGGTTTCGTCTTTCAGATCAACATCAAAAAGAGCTAAATTTATGTTCCCCAAAATTGCAGCCAGAATATTATTAAAGTCATGGGCGATACCACCAGCCAGCACACCGACTGATTCAAGCTTTATAACTTTAAGCAGCTCTTTTTCCGTCTGTATCTGCTCAGTAACATCCCTGAAGACCAGGACCACTCCTATGGTCTTGCTGTCGGTGTCAAGAATCGGGGCGCCGCTATCGGCAATGCTCCGCTCCGTGCCGTCTCTGGCAACCAGTACCGTATGGTTGGCCATACCGACAATCTGACCGCTGCTGATAACTTTTGAAACCGGATTCTCACAAACCTCCCTGGTCTGTTCATTGATAATATGAAAGACCTCCTCCAAAGGCCGGCCAACCGCCTCCTCGTTGCTCCACCCCATAAGGTTCTCGGCAACCTTGTTCAGCAGCACAACATTTCCGGAGATGTCAGTGGTGATGACGCCATCGCCAATGCTACGCATGGTCACGGACAAACGTTCTTTTTCAGCGGCAAGGTCATTCTGAGCCCGTTGCCGCTCGGTGACGTCTATGCCATATTCAATCATCTGCACAAGTTCCCCTTGCCGGTCAAAAACAGGGTAGGCATAGACTTCGATATTCCGCTTGTTTCCATTCTTGTCAAAATGGATATGTTCGACCATAGTTGGTTTTTTGGTCTCTTTGATAATTTCCAGCGGACAAGGATGCTCCGTACCCTGGCAGGGACTGTCCCGCCGGTGGGTGAAGGCATAGCAGGTACTCGTGTCCCCGGCTTTGATGCCGCTGGCGGAATTTGCTATTTTGATCGTATAGTCGTTGACATCAATGGCATATAAGGGATGGGTCACAGATTCCAGGATGGAATTGATATACTCATTTTGCTGAACAAGCTTTTCCTCGGCCTTGCTGCGTTCAATATTTTCCTCTTCCAGTTCTGAAATCTTCTCTCGGATGGAATCACGCATATGGCTGAAACTGCGGGCCAGTGTCCCCACCTCATCCGCGCCTCCCGGGTCGATCTGCTGATCTAGATCACCGTCGGCCATCGCCTTGGAAATATTCGTCAACCTGACTATGGGCCGGGTGAACCGGGTAACGAGCAATGACAGCACCAGCAGTACCAGAAGGCTTACCCCACCCATGATGTAGACCAGGAGGTTACGAAACTCCCGGGCATCACCATATTTGACGTCCAGGGTTATGGTATAGCCGACCACCCAGTTCCACTCCGGGAATTTTATAAAATGGCACCATTTTTTCTGGCCGAGATAGGTATAGTCAAAACCCCCGTGGTTCGATGCCAGCATTTTGCCGACAAATTCCGTCTGCATCAGAGTTCGGTCCCCATCGGGCAGCACCGGGTGCATGACGATCTTGCCGTCTGTATCAATAATGAACGGGTATTTGTCGTGATCGATGTTTGTGTAATAAGTCTGCCGAAGGATCTTCAGGCTCGCTTCTTTGAAGTCTTCACCATATGCTTCCGCCAACCCTGTCTTTTTGAGCCGTTCATTACTTCTGTAAAGAATCCCCAGGATTGCCTCCGTTTTCTTTTCGAACAGCTCATGCTGGCTTTCGTCTATAATCCTAGTCAGCTGGTCACCAGCCATGAACAGAACACTGCCGGTGGTAATAACAAAAGCGCCGATAATAATGGCCAGCAGCTTGAATGTTATCGAATTTAGCCTCATGAATACCTTCTCTTAATACGGCGGATTTTCAAGAAATGTGGCTTCTTCTATCAACTCCATCGGGAACTTGATTTTCAGCCGCTTGGCCAGTTCCATATTCAGAAAAACTCTGGATCCTTTATTGCCGACAATCTGGATATCCGCCGGATCAGTACCCTCCAGTATTCTCAGCGCAGTCTTGCCTGACCACCAGCCCTGTTCCGCAGCGATCCTTACCCTGCCGAGCAGAGCAAAACGTACAATGTTATCACTGGTACCTGCGGAAGGAATTTTTGTATTCTCTAATATATACTCAAGAGCCTGAACATTATCCCACCCCTTCATGCCTACAGGATTAGTCCACATGATCATATCCACCGTATTCTGCAGTCTGAGGTACTCTTTCTTCCATTCATCAAATGTTGAAACAAAATTACCATCTGAGAAATTTAAGCCATGTAATTTTGCTTGATATTCAATGTCCCTACGACTTGTTAAATTATCTGAGCCTATAAAGCCAAGACGACTACCTTTCGCATACGTTTTTAACATCTCCATTATCTGGGGAATAGGTGCAACTTCAACCATGCCTGTGACATTTGATACCGGAAAGCCATAGTCTGAGGCATCCCAACTAACACCGCAGAAGACAAAGGGAATAGCAGAATTTTTATAATAGGGCACGATCAGGTATTTGGCAGCGTTGTCATCACTCGTCACCACGATATCCGGTTGCCATTCATCAATGATTGCCTTGGCCGAGAGGGCAGCCTGTTTCTTGAATGCTTCAGACGTGTTGAGCTTGGTGTCCATCCTGAAAACCCTGAGTTCGACCTCGCTTTTGGATGTATCAAAGGTCCCGTCAGGAAGGGCCTTTATATTCAGCGCCTTTAATACCCCCTTTTCAATGTCGTCGCTCCATTTGAATCCCTTATGGTAGGAATTCACAAATAAGAGTTTTTTCTTACTCACATCGGCTGATAAGATCGAAATTGGGGTCAATCCGAAAATTAAAGCAAAAATGATTAGCATAATTCTTTTCATGGTTTGATTTTCCGCTCGCATGTAATAGATGAAAGTGCCTCTTAACCAAACTCAGCTGCTGCGCATTCTAATATTTTATACTTGGCCTCATACATAGTAGTTAATTAATGTATCTGAAAAATTCGATATATCAAGGCCAGTCCTTATTTTTGCGATTTAAGATTAGTGACCAACATCATAAATATGATCAAACTTAAGTTACTGAGCATCTTCAGTTTTGAGAATGATTTTCTGTTCGTATTGAAACCGAAATGGGCATATGGTGGGTCGATTTTTTGCACCAAACCGAGCTAAAGATCTTTAACTTCAGTAATGTCCCAAACACATCCCTTGAGCGACTGGGAAGTTGGTGGGTGAAGCCTAAAACAAGACAACACACCACTCCTAAATACTTGAAATCAATTGACTTTCCTCGTTTCTTCCCAGATACTGCTGGTATCAATGCACGGTAAAGGGTGGACGGGAATGTCGGGACCTGGATGTAGTGCAATTGGTCACAGTCTGTCAGGAACTCGGAGCTGGAGAGATATTACTTAACTGTATGGATAAAGACGGTACAAACTCGGGTTACGACCTCGAACTTATCCCGATGGTCAAAGAGAAGGTTACGATCCCGGTAATTGCTTCAAGCGGTGCTGGTTGTCCTGAACATTTTTCTGAGGTTTTCAAGGCTACAGACGTGGAAGCGGCCCTGGCCGCCGGGATCTTCCACAGGAAGGAAGTGGCTATTGAGGACGTTAAGAAGCACCTTCAAGAGGACGGCGAGATACGTTAGTTATCAAGTACACTGATAGTTACGCTCTAATAGCCACCTTCAATGCATCGAGGGTGGCTATTTTTTTAAGGTCTCAGTCTGCAGACGTTGGTACTACCTATAATTTTTTATGATTTTCATTTTCTCTTTTCCACCACAATCTTCCGGACACAGTACATATGTTCCCCTGATTATACCACAAGGGGTCTGTTCAATCCCTCCCTGAAGGGGGGCATAAGTCTCGATGTCTCGCGAACTCGCTTATCGATTTGAGCAGCCCAGCGGCTCAGCGGCTCAACTCTGCTTTATCGTGTCAGCGTTATCCTTATGCTGTTGCGGACGATCTTGTTGTTTGTCAAGTCTTCGACAATGCCGATTATCGTATAATCACCAATAGGGTCTGAGCTGCCCAGAACCAGAGCCAGTTCTGGCTCGGACATGATAAACGCCGGGTATGTCGGGGCTTTGCCAGCTGTCTTTGAGTAATGGCGACGGTTCTCCACCGGCTTGCCGGATGCGTCCAGCAGGGTAAATGAGATTTCATAGGAAAAATTCCCGTCAATGTCCGGGGTAATCCCGGTGACCAGAAATGAGGTGAAAATATCCTGGTCCGCTTTTGTCATCTTCAGACGCTTCAGGCTGATCTTACGGTCCGGTGGCGCGTTCAACCATTCCCGGGCATGATCAGGCGAATCTGAGGTGACTATCACCAGCTTCAAGTCGCCTTCGCCTTTTGGTTCCGGATATATTGTTTCCACAGCAGGGCCAATGCCTTTATCTGACTCAGTTCCAAATTCTGCCACTGGCATTATATCGGCAATGCCTGCATTAGCGACCGATGGTTCTCTGATAGTAACGAGCAATCCGTCAGGCTGTTCGCGGATCGTGTAATCAAACAATTCATCAAGATTAGAATCAAAAACCACTCTGAACCCATCAGTCCGCCGTCCTGTTCTGACTCGGGCGAGAGCGGTTCCTACCGGTTTGACACGGATCGGATCGGCAAGACTCACGTTCTTAATGTCTAAATAAATGCGATCAGGGCGATCTTCTTCAACATTTTTCTTAAGCTCGACTTTGCGGTAGTCCGTTATAGATCCGTCTGCTTTCAGGTGAACTTTAGTTTCTTTATCTGCACGCTCTATTTCGATATCGAAAAGAACAGTTGCATTAGATTGGGCGAATGCTACCTCAGAGGCTGATTCGGTAAGGTCAGATTCGATAGCTTCAACTGTAATCTCAGAAGTCAATGCCCCGGCCGTGGGGTATATTGACAGGACTAACAGCAGAAATAATAATACTCTGGTCAATTTCATTCTCTTTCCCATTTTTGAAACCTTTTAATTTTGATCTCTCTCTGGAATATTATAGGAAACATTCATGAACCTGTCTCCCATAATATGAATCTGTCCAGGTTTTTAAGGATACAGACAAGGACACGGGCGGCGGGAGCGGCCAGCATATTCCACCGCAAGAAAGTAGCGATTGCGGAAGTAAAAGATCCTCTGAGAGAATACAAAATCGATACTCACCGATTACTACCGGCAAGCAGAAAACCATCGACCGTTAAGACGGCCAACACTATACCGGACATGGAACAAAAAAAAGCCCCGCCTAAGCGGAGCTTCCAGATCGATTAGAGCTGTAAACAGATTTTACTGCTGCTCAACATTCTCAGCCGCAGGCCCCTTGGGACCTTCGACAACATCGAAAGTTACCCGAGCACCCTCGGCGAGGGACTTGAAACCTTCAGCCTTGATAGCTGAATGATGGACAAACACATCCCCGCCGCCATCCTGCTCGATAAAACCAAAACCCTTAGCATCATTAAACCATTTTACTGTTCCTTCAGGCATCTTCTTCACTCCCGTAGTACTGGCCCTCTATCGAGCCACTTAATTAATAAGGAGGAACGCCATCCGGTGGACCTCCAGGCAATATGTTTGCTCGCAAAAAAAACCGCACTCCTCTTCATAGCTTGTGCGGCTAACCTTTTTAGTAATTTTTTGCTTGCAAACAATTACTGCACAACTAGATTTAATTGATATCATAGTCAGGTCGAAGACAGCAAACTATTTTAGTGATCCTGTTAAATAAAAATACGCAGATCCTCGAAACAGACCTACCGGCCAGTTCTGGCACCTTGTTCATATGAGCCTTAGTCTCTATTAAATTTTACTCATAACGCCGAGGTAACTGGAGCAAAAGAGCAGCTCCAGACTTTAGGAGATTGCACTTATACACGGAAGTTTATAACTTGGAAAGCAGCGCCTCTTCTGTTCCAGTTGACCAGATGGTTATATGATTCTATCTTAATATCTTGATTTAATTGTATTTTTTGTCCAATAAAGCATTGCGTATTTCTGTTGCAACTCTCGAAACCTCTTCCTTGTTTGGGATGATTCCAAAAGTTTGCTCTAAAACTCGAAATATTGCTTTTTCTATTTTGTTATCCCCAAACATGAAATTTATTGTGGAAATGATATCAATAGCCTCACAATAATATTTATCCAAATCATCAATTTCTTTTGATTTTTCGCCTAGGGGATTCCAACTATTTAGTATGCTTGATACTTCTTTGATTGTTTCTTCTTTCATGTGTAATTCTTCTCATATAACGCCGAACTCAGCGGACCAGTCACCTGGGTTGATCCGTCAGGCCGCATGCGTTCATCTGGCCCACTGTAGTGTTAGGTGCTATCTTTGACTTTTTTTATGTTTCATTACAGTCTTGCAGTGTTTTCCAAATTGTTTATCTTTTTTTCTTTTCTCCAAATAGGACATTTCATTGTAAGTGGACTCTTTGGAGATTTTTATATAATTATGATAACGATCCATAGACAATAAGCCTTTATCGACTGCAGCCAAAACCGCACACCCTTGTTCTTTAACATGTGTGCAATCGTTGAACTGACATTTCTCAGCCAGAGCCATTATTTCAGAAAATGTCTCTTCAATCCCGGTATCAACTGAAAAAACCCCAAGTTCACGCATACCTGGCGTGTCTACTACCATGGCTCCACAATCTAATTTGGTAAGCTGCCTATGGGTTGTGACATGCCTTCCCTTACTTTCTTTTTTACTTACTGTTTTAGTTCGATAAGTAGATTGTCCAATGAGGTTATTGATTAGTGTTGTTTTGCCAACCCCCGATGATCCCAATAAGCAGTATGTTAGTCCAGGTTGCATGTTTTCTCTTACAGAGCCCAAGCCAGATTCATTTTCGTTGCTGAAGGGAATTACTTGTAGGTCCGGCATAACTTTTTGAATATCATTGATTCTGTTTGCAATATCTTCAGAGGCAAGCAAGTCACTTTTGCTCAGCAATACAATCGGTCGGATATTGCTTTCGTTGACTACGACAAGATAGCGTTCAAGGCGACGAAGGTTAAAATTTTCATTCAAAGACTGAACGATGAATGCCACATCGATATTGGCTGCAATCAACTGAAAATCAACTTTTTTCCCAGGAGTTTTTCTTTTCAATAAAGATTTACGAGATACGACTTCGTGAATTATAGCGAATGTATTTTCATCATAAAAATTGACCAAAACCCAATCACCTACTGCTGGATAATCAGTGGGCGATGAAGCACTAAATATTAGTTTGCCAACCAATTCCGCTAAAATATCACTCTCGCCATTGCTTATGGTATAGCTTTCTTTATGGACAGCTACTACTCGTGCTAAATCATATTGTTCAAGGAGCCCAGGGGCAACTGATGCCTGCACTGATTTATTAAATCCTATTTTTTCTAAATTGTTCGACATGTTATTTCTGTAAATTTTAAACACCTGACTATTTGTACGAGGGGCGCGCCTAAAGCCATGCCCGATAAGGCCGCAGCTAATATTTGCGTCCCTCTCAATGCGCTGGTTGACCATTTTACGGCATGATCCTGCCCCGTTATACTTTTCACAACCAGAATTTTGGGTACCTGCGCTCCCTCGGGATGTTGTTGACCAAGAGGGCGACGATCAGCATGATGAGGGCACCAGTAATGACCGGCACCACGACATAAAGAAACCCCAAGGCATGGATTTTGTTGCTACCGATCACCGCAATGAGGGCAGAGGCGCCTCCTGGGGGATGCAGGGTCTTGGTGACATGCATCATGGCGATGGAGGTGGCCACGGCGATAGAAGCGGCTAACCACATATGAGGGGCCAGGAGTTCGTAACAGGCAACACCGATCATAGCCGATATTATATGTCCGCCCAAAAGGTTCCGAGGTTGGGCAAAGGGGCTTTTAGGCGAGCCGTATATGAGGACCGCCGAGGCACCAAAGGAGCCGATCACCAGGACAAGGTCCGTTTCGCTGAGCAGGGTGTAATGTATACCGGCTACTGCTGCGATGCCGAAAAAGGCTCCTATCCATGACCAGATAATCTCGGAGATGCTCACCATGGGGGGGCTCTTGCTTGTGCCCTTCATTTTGCTGAAATAACCGGATGGAATTTTTTCGTCTGAGTCTGAGTGATATTTCATGCTTTTATCTCTAGGTGGTTAACGTCCGCAACCACCTGCCCGCTAACCAGTTGTCACTCAACTTTCAGGGAAGAATTGAATGCCACCAAAAAAATGACCGGGCTAGCGGGGCAGCGTGAATTGCGTTGTTGTGCCATAACTAATTTTATCAAGAACTTTGACTTGGAGATGTCTTTTTGGAGTGCCCCAAAACGGACATTGTTGTTGCAACCATTGCCGAAATATCTCCCATATTAGACGGGATAATCATAGTGTTATTCTCTTTAGCCAAATTCCCAAATTCTGCTATATACTTTTCAGCCACTCTTAAATTTGCGGCTGTTTCTCCGCCATCCATACTTAGAGATTCAGCAACTTTTTTAATCCCTTCAGCTGTAGCCTCTGCAACTAATTCAATTTCTTTTGCTTGACCTTCAGCCTCATTTATACGTTTTTGCTTCTCACCTTCGGAGACCTCAATAGCTTCTTTTTTTAAACCCTCTGCACGATTAATTCGAGACTGCCTGTCTCCTTCAGATGTTGCGATAGAGGCCCGTTTTTCTCGCTCTGCTCTCATCTGTTTTTCCATTGCTTCCATAACACTTTTGGGAGGTGTGATATCTTTTATTTCGTAGCGTAAGACTTTAATACCCCAATTTTGGGCAGCTTCGTCGATTGCAGCAACTACTTGCTGGTTCAAACTATCACGTTCTTCAAAAGTCCTATCCAATTCAATTTTGCCAATTACCGATCGAAGAGAAGTTTGAGCAAGTTGTCCTGCTGCAAATTTATAATTATCAATACCGTAGGCGGAAAGCTTGCTATCTATGACTTGAATATACAAAATGCCATCTACGGACACGGTAACGTTATCGGTGGTTATGCAGTCCTGCGAAGGGATATCCATTACCTCTTCTTTCAAAGAACGCTTGTAGGCGACATTGTCAAGAAAAGGAAAGAGGATGTGGAAACCTGCCCCCAATGATTGACTATACTTGCCGAGTCGTTCAATGACGTACTCAGACCTTTGGGGGACAATGACAGCTGTTTTAATTAATAAAACTATCGTGATTACAGCAATAACACCAACTACAATAATTGACTCGTTCATAAACCACTCCTTATACGGGTTTGACTTTGAAAGTGAGGCCATCTTCTGACTCTTGCCCTGCGATTAAAACTGATTGTCCTTCTTCAATATCTACATCTGAAATAGCCCTCCAAAAACTACCCATGACTTTTATCTCGCCAGGCATGTTTGGAGATATTGCTTTTGTCACTATCGCTGTTTTGCCAATTTTCGCGTCTGCATAGCGGTCGTCGAGATCATCACGAGTGGTTCCTTTAAATGTTTTAATGCTGTATTTGCGTAAAGAAAAAAGAAGAACCAGAGAGGAAACAGTGAAAATTATTATTTGTACCGACAATTCAATATCTGTCAGCCAAACAGTTAATCCAGTTATCCAACATCCGGCTGTAAAAAATATCAAGATAAACCCCGGAATTAATAACTCTGCGATTAAAAATACAACGCCCACAAGAAACCATATTAGCGAGGGTGAAAAATTCATTGTTTTTACCAGTTTTGATTTTTGATATTGTTAATGGACACTAGGCTCAACATCTGAAATCAGGGGCGTATAGGCCTTAGGCATAGACGTCCCGCTTGATTTCTTATGGCTATTCAGCAAGTCTTTCTATTGGTATTTAATCCCGCGATGCTCTAACCAACCAGCAGTATGAATGTTGTCAGGGTCGTGGTGTGTCCAGTGAATAACACCACCTTTTTAATTCCATTCATATTCTCCCCAAAAACCCACAGAATCTCCTCTTCTTAACTCATTGATGCGTGGTGCTAAATATTTATTGTGGGCGATTAATAGAGTTTGACCGCTCGCTAATTTTAATATGAATCGTTGATGTTTTGATCCCTCATTGTCATCACTAAGCAATTTAACCACCAAACCTTCACCTTTTACTTGTACGTTGCTTAGTCTTCTTTTGTATAAATTATTTAATAATTCATCAGTGCTACTATCTGATATCTGATCTTTTGATAAACTAAGAGATGAAAATAAATTATTTAATTCTAATTTAGATAAATCAGCTTGGTTGTTGCAGGCAAAGTAACCTGCTGTAATTATTATAATAATACTGCATGTCGCCACCAAAGATGATTTGGGTTTTTTATTGTGTTTGATTGCTTTTTTATTAACTGTCTGGACACCTTCAATTGTCGCGTTAGTTGCTTGCCTCTTTCCCATGTTATCCGTTTGCATTTGAAAATATATTGTGTCTCCAACAACAGGTCTTCGACTCATATTTTTTAATGCAGAGATATGAATAAATATGTCTTGAGTTTCATTATCAGAAACGATAAAGCCAAAACCTCATTCCTCATTCCAGCGTTTCAAAGTACCTTTTATTTGGTTCATAAATTGTTTGTAGCCTGGTTTGAGGTGAGGGGCGCGCCCGGTTTTGGCAAATTTTAACGTCGTACTGTTTTTTGCGTCCCTCTCAAGCGACTTGTTCGCCATTTTTTATTTCTTCAAATACGTTTTTAAGTCCCGATAAAAATTTTCATGCGTACCGATCATGATTAACTCTAGGTCTCTACTAACTGTTCGATATGATAATAGGTATAGTTGTTTTTGAATTTTAAATTTATGGACTAATATGCCTTTCAGGTCGCCCCTTTTCTCGATTCCGGTGGAGGGGGCTTGGGCAATTTTTTTAATTTCGTTGTCTAATGCTGTTTTTTCTTTTTTGTTAAATTTCTTTACTTTGTTCTCGAAAGATCGTGATTGATAGATTTTCATTGGATCTCAGCCAAATTTATACTCGGTTTTTTCACCCTGATTTAACTCCTCAATCCCAATAAAAATTTCTTTTATCAAATCATAGGTTAAGTCTGGATTTTCTTCCGCGCACTTGCCTATCCTGGCCCAATGCTCTATTTGACCGGTTAAAGAACGGTGGTCAACTTTACTAAATTTTCTCGCCTCACTTACTAATTGCTCGGATATACGAACTGCTGTTGCCATCTTGCTACCTCCATAATTTATTTTGTCCCAGTAAATATATTCTAAACAGGTGGGTAGCAAAATGCAACATTGTGTTGCAAAATGGTTATTTATTCCAGGCGAACGAGCCTGTAGCAAAAACCTCTGGGCAATAAATGACCAATCGGCCTTAAAAGATTTTTTGGGCGCAAGAATGTTTGTTAAGATACTAAATCGGTTTGATTCATAATTATTACTCCATCGCCAAGTTAATCCCTACCCTTTCTTTCCTCTTTTCAGAGTTTAGACGTATCCTGGTGAGAACTGGTGGATCTTTTTGAGATTGTGGATCATGCAGTACATCAGCCACTGTGAGTTAACCTTATCTTTGCCCCGGAGTGTGAAACGGTTCAAACCTATAGTGCTGCAAATATTAAGAAAGACCGGTTCCACCGTGCCCAGCCGTTTACCATAAAAATACCGGCCTACACCGAATCAATCTTGCGTTTCATCTTCTCGGTAAAGGTGTTCTTCCCTTTTTCCGACCGCCCATGAAAAGATGCCACCTGGCGGATTTCGGTTACCTCGGGTTTCCGCAGACATTGTGTTCTTAGTTTGCATGGCACACAGGCAGATTTAGATCCTTTGAATCTGTGCGACCGAAATTTCCTATCATCGATATTGGTGCCGCTTCGGTGCATCTTTTTCCCAGCTGGACAGATGGCATGGGATAGATCTGCGGCAAAGGTGAAGTCACTGCTCTTGAAAGTGCTTTTACTCCTTCCCGATATTGCAATAATCAACATCCGGGTAAGTTAAAGGGAGATGACATCGTCTTTTTTTCAACATCTTGCCGTATGTTGTAATGTTTCGGCGAGTACTCAGAATCAGGCCTTGAAATCCCAATTTCGCCCTGTTGTTTTGACCACCTTGCTCACCGGTCAAGATATTTCCAATTTTAAATCACAACAGTAGTCAGCGTGCAGGTTGATCGTAACCACGGCCAACCACGGCTGACACCTTGCTTCTCGCCAAGCGAGGGGATCGAGAGCATAATCATCGGTCATCCTCCCAGCCTTATTAAACCAAGCCCTGATCCAGCATCGCATTAACGACTTTGACGAAACCCGCTATATTGGCGCCGACTACGTAATTACCCGGCTCTCCATATTCGGCCGAGGCCTCAAGGCAGGTCTGATGGATGGATTTCATAATGATCTTGAGACGATTATCAACCTCCTCCCTGGGCCAGTTAAGCCGCATGCTGTTCTGGGCCATTTCAAGTCCGGACACCGCCACCCCACCGGCATTGGCCGCCTTGCCAGGCGCATACAATATCTTATTCTCTATAAAAACACCGACTGCTTCCGGGACGGAGGGCATATTAGCCCCTTCGCTGACCAGGCCAACTCCGCAATCCAGCATATTCTGCGCGTCGTGGCCGTTTATCTCATTCTCGGTGGCGCAAGGAAAAGCACAATCACCCTTGTGGTTCCAAAGGGGGTTAAATTTACGCGCCGGTTCGGCCCCCGTATAAATTGCGTTTGGAAACTGCTCGACATATTCCTGAATCCGACCCCGCCTCATATTCTTCAGCTCCTTAACGAAGGCGAGTTTTTCCAGGTCTACCCCCTGCTCATCATAGATATACCCGGAAGAATCAGAGAGGGTCACAACCTTGCCGCCCAACTCGATGATCTTCTCAATCGTGAATTGGGCAACATTGCCGGACCCGGAAACCAGGCACCTTTTGCCCGCCAGACTATCGTCTTTAGTCGCCAGCATCTCAGCCGCAAAATAGACACAGCCGTAGCCGGTGGCCTCGGGCCGAATCAGACTGCCACCCCAGTTAAGGCTCTTGCCGGTCAGCACCCCGGTGAACTCGTTGGCCAGTTTTTTATACATCCCGAACAGATAGCCGATCTCCCGAGCTCCCACCCCGATATCTCCGGCCGGGATATCGGTATTGGGACCGATATGCCGAAACAATTCAGCCATGAACGACTGACAGAAACGCATGACCTCCTGATCGCTCTTGCCCTTGGGATTAAAGTCAGAGCCACCCTTGCCGCCGCCCATAGCCAGGGTGGTCAGGGCATTCTTGAAGACCTGCTCAAAGGCCAGGAATTTCATAATCCCCAGATTAACCGAAGGATGGAAACGTAAGCCCCCCTTATACGGCCCCAGAGAACTGTTCATCTCCACCCTGAAGCCACGATTCACCTGGACCTGGCCCTGATCATCAAGCCAGGGGACCCGGAACATAATGACCCGTTCCGGCTCGATGATCCGCGCCAGCACCGCCTCTTTACGAAAAACCCGATTGCGATCCAGCACCGGCTTGACCGAATCAACCACCTCCTGCACCGCCTGATGGAATTCACGCTGGGCCGGGTCCTTGCTTCTGACAATTTCCATTATTTCATTCATCATCTTTCTCCGTAAAATTCCCTGGGTAAATAACACATCTGGATTCCCGCCCATCAAGCTTCAGCACAAAAGGCACCGGCAAACGGATATGGCGTAAAAACCTGGTCTCCTCAGCGGCAGGCCAGCCGTCCAGCCACTGCCAGTCAAACCGGTCTTCACCCTCGGTTACCGTGATATAGTGAATGCCCATTGACGTTATATTCTGGAAAAAATGGGTGCCCTGGGAAGGCTCCGCTTTCATTTTTTCGGTTCTAATCTCAACCATGGCGCGGACGCCACTGATGTCCTGCCACTCCACCGGAATCCCCAGCCAACGGTCCTTGGAGCCCCAGCGCCCCGGCCCGGCCAGCAGATAAGGACGTCCCTCCTTGAGCAGTCGACCATTGAGCTGGCCTATCTCTAAAGCTATCTCGCCGGTCCGGGCCGGATCAAAATCGCCGGGCTTAAC
This sequence comes from Pseudomonadota bacterium, assembly GCA_030673265.1. Classification (GTDB taxonomy): domain Bacteria; phylum Desulfobacterota; class Desulfobulbia; order Desulfobulbales; family JAGXFP01; genus JAGXFP01. Next base: position 16,726 of record DAOVJK010000010.1, read on the forward strand.
ATAAACTATGTCAGAAATCTCGGCGCAGCGGCCATGACCAAGGGCATCTTTGGAGTAACAGAAAGATTGCGCTATCTCCTCCTCACTAATCACGACATCTTGCTGCTCACCGCCCTTCGCCATCGGTCTGATCTGCAGAAAACTAAATTCTCTGACTCGACCGGCCTCATCAAGATCGGCGGCGAACTCGATTTCAACAGCACAGCCCATGCCCTTACGGCCAACCTGGAGGATATCGGTGATCATCTCAGGCAGACACTGGTCATATTTGAGCAGCCCGGCAAAAGTCAACACCGGCGAGCCGGTACCGATACTATCCCTGATGCGCTGCTCTTCGGCCAGGTAAGTGCTGGCCAGCTGCCTGACCGGAGCTTCGCTGACCGCATCAACCACCCCCCGCTTTTCCAGATTGGAATTTGCCGAATTGATCTCCCGCCTGTCATCAGCCATCCGCAATGCGTAAAAGAAACGCTGGGCATTGGCCAGAATATCGTCAACCGTTGAAAACTGCGGCAATGACTCCGGATAACGGGGCGAAAATCGCAAGCTCGACTCACCTTCCACCACTGTCTTACCAAAGCCCAAGGCGATCTGGGCCACACCTTCAGCACTTTTCATCTTGCCGACCGGGTAGAAATTATGGGACATGGCCACCCCGGAAACCGCCGGGTAAAAATAGTCGCCATGCCTGCTGCCCACCAACTCCTGAATCATCACGCCCATGCCGTCCTTGCCAATCTGGCGGGCTGATTTGGCAAAGGCTTTTGGCCCGGCAAAATAGGCCGAAGCATAAACCAATCGAATCGCATCCATTAACTGGCCTAAACGAACCTCCAGGTCGGGATGATCATTGGCGATCATATAAGTGGAATAGAGCCCGGCGAAGGGGTGGGCCTGGGCATCTTCCATGATGGAAGAAGACCTGACCGACAGCGGAAAACGAACATGCTTCAGAATATGGGTCAAGGCCCTTACCAGCCTTTCCGGCAGCGGGGCCTGGCGAAAGGCGGCAGCAATTGCCTGGTCCTCCCCCCGATCCCGAAAGCGTCGTAAGCCACTGGCTTCGACAAATTGATCAAAAGCGCTGGTGGTGACCACATAGGTCCTGGGGATCCGGAATTTGAGCCCCTCAATCCGGCAAGAGTCCCCGCCTTCCCTTAAAAACTGGGCCATGAAAGCAAGGCCCAGGGCCTTGCCGCCCATGGAGCCCTCACCGATGGTGACAAAGTCCATAACCTCGGCATCGAAATCATGCTTAGAGAAACGGACCACCACCCCTTGCTGCCTGAGCCTCCGCAAGGAACGGGTGCAGGAGACAAGATAGCTGCGCAGCGCTGCCGCATCGGCAAAATCAGCCTCACTTGCCTGCCGCATTTGCAGGGCAACCGTCACCTCTGAACGGGCCATAATCCAGTTGGAAAAATGGTTACGGGAAGCGTGGAACCGTAAAGATTCATCCGGGATCTTGGCCAACAGCTTTTCGAAGGCGAAGAGGTTCCTGGCCCGGCCGAGATAGCGCCCCTGGGGGGATTTAAAGATGAAATCGCCAAACCCCAGCTGATTAATAAAAAAGCCATGGATCTTCGTAGCCAGCGCCTCATCATTCTTATCCAAAAAAGAGGCTGGTATTTTAGCAGCGGCCTTGCGGTTCGCGGTTTCTGAGCTAAGCAGCAAAAGAGGCAGGTCGGGGCCGTCCCGCCGCAACTTCCTCAAGAATTTCAGCCCGGCCCGGCCGTCGAGCTTTCCGCCTTTCGGGAAGCGGGTATCGGAGATCACCCCGTGCAGGTAGGGGCGATAGGTATCGTAAAGTTCAAGGGCTTCTTCAAAGGTCCCGGCCACCAGGATTTTCGGTCTGGCCCGCATCTTCAAAAGCCGGTGCTCATCATTAAGGCTCTCGTCCAACACCGCCTGGGTCTGGGCCATAATCTCCTGGTAGATCAACGGCAGAAAATAAGACCGGTATTGCGGCGAATCCTCAACCAGCAACAAGACCCGCACCATTGCACGATGGGTATCGTAGGGGGCATTGAGATGGTCCTCAACATTTTTGATCAGGGCCAGCAATAAATCCGGATCATGGGACCAGACATATAAATTATCAACACCACTGAGATCAATATCACCAGAAGGAGGCTGGATGGCCCGCAGATTATGGGTCAGAAGAATGACCGGCAAATCGGCCCGTATCGCCTTTAATGCCCTGCCAAGCGCGAAACCGTCCATGTCATCGACCATCGGCATAGTGATGACCATATCGAAATGTTTGTCGCGGATCAGGTCGATGGCCTCCCGCCCCGAAGCAACCCGGCTTGTACGGGGCGGATGGCTGAGGTTCAGACCGTGATATTCATTGACTAAGTGGGAGGCCAGACTGCCATCCTCCTCAAGGATAAAAGCATCATAGGGGGTGAACACCAGCAGCACATCATGAATCTTGTGTTGCATCAGTTCATGATAAATCTTGAAATTAGCCTCAAAGTCTTGCAGGTCGCAGCCGATATCCATATCCATAAAGGTTTTGTTCAGTGTTAGTCACGCTTGCCGACAGGCTCATCTGAGAGATACGATAGAAAAAGGGGCCGGATTTTTTCCAGCTGGTCCTTGATTGCGGTCGACAGGGTATGGGTAAAAACATCAAGGACTATTACCGCATTGAGCGATGAATCGGTGTTGCTGGCAGCCTTAAGACGTTTAGCCAGGGAAATATTAAGCTGGTGGATGTCCTGGTAGATTCTGGTTAAACCATCCAATTCGCAATCGACCTCTTTACCTTCGCTTTTCCGAAAATACTGGGCCAGCAGGTACATCCCGGTAGCGCGAAAAAGAGTGTCCTCCGGCGAAGCAAGCGGCAGATGGAAACGGGCCATCGGTTTGAAATAAGCGGTATGGGGGCAACCGCTGGCCGAGAGCAACAAGCCCAGCAGCGAACTTATACCCAGCTGGGCCGTAGTCTTCTCATAGACTTTCCGTTCGTCCGTAATTACTTCCAGATCAATTACCTCATGAGAAACAATATTATCAAAGCGCCTAATCAGATCAATGAGGCTGACAGCAGCCGGACAGTGGGTTTCTTCGCTGCCACTCAAGGGGCAATGCGGACATTGCTGATAATCGAGCAGAGTCCAAGCCGGCAAATCCTCATCTGGCCGATTCACAAGTTGCAGGGTTCGCGAATCGAGGCGCAAATCAAACAACACAAAACGACTGCCTCCAAAGCCAAAACAATATTTAATATCGACGGTCTTCATGAATCTCAGTCATTAATAATCCCCAAAAATGAATAGGTGGATGCCGGAGCTTTATATTTTATCCCTGGCAAATTTGTTCTGAAAGCTCAGAAATTCTCTTCCTCATAACAACTATCGACCTCGGTAATTTCGCCCGATCGACTTCCCCTGCCACCTTGAATTAGGATTTGTATGTTTTGCGGTTTAGTTCTCTGGTGCCTGCCGACGACCTTGATAACGAACGGCCCGCTTCCAGCCATCAGATATTAGCGACAACCTTTTTCAATTTCTGCCGGACTTCGTCGGCTATCCTATGGAGCTTGTCATTTGCAATCGCCTGCATGGAGGCAAGGGGGTCAATTGCTGCCACTTCAACTTTGCCATCGGCAAATTCCTGGACAACAACATTACACGGCAGCATTGTGCCGATCTTATCTTCGGCCAGCAACGCTTTATAGGCAAAAGACGGGTTGCAGGCCCCAAGGATTCGATATTTCCTGAAATCCACATCGAGCTTCTTTTTAAGGGCCGCCGTCACATCGATTTCAGTGAGGACGCCAAAACCTTCCTTTTTAAGTTCTTCGGTAGCTTTTTCAATTGCCTCTTCGAAAGTCAGATCCACCGTCTTGTTAAAAGAGTATGTCATTTCGTCCTCCGTACCTATTCTTGCTTTGAGCGGAATCACCAACCCCTCCGCAACAAACGTTGTAAGACGCCCGCTATACTGCAAGGAAGCGGTCCTTTCGCCACCATTGAGGTCTGCGAAAGGGGTCACTAAAACTGTTACTCAGGATGCATCGCAACGTGATCCAGCACTCATATTTCCTCTTCCTCGTCGGTAACTATCGACCTCGGCAATTTGGCCAGATCGATTTTCTTAGCCGCCTTTACTCCGGCCTTGAAGGCCTTACGGTTAAGTTCCTTGGTACCTTCCGGCGCCCGGGCCAGCACCGCCTCTTCCATACTCTTGACCTTAATCAGGGGGCAGACCGTCGCGATCGCGCCAAGGGCGACCATATTAGCGGTCATTACTTTGCCAATCTCGTCACGGGCAATTCTGGTAAAGGGGATGGCAATAGCTCTACTGGTCGGGATCTGTTCGACAAAGGTTGAATCGACCAGTAACAGACCATTCGGTTTGAAGTCGAAAAAATAGGCATCGCACGCCTCCTGGGTCATGGCCAGGAGCAGATCAAGCTGGATGACCTTGGGATAGTCGATCTCCCTGTCACTGATCACCACCTCAGCCTTGCACCGGCCGCCCCGGGCCTCCGGTCCGTAGCTCTGGGACTGGCTGACCTGTAGTTTTTCGTAAACGGCAACCGCCTCGGCCATAACCACCGAGGCCAGAATAATCCCCTGTCCGCCTGAACCGCTCAACCGGACTTCGTAACGGCCGTCAATTATCTCTTTTCCAAATGCCATCCTGAGCCTTTATTCTTATTGTTTTTTGGCAGCCCGGTCCCTGATCTGGGCATACTGTTCGAGGTAGTTTGGCTTATCGATCTCGGTCAGAACCCCGATAGAAAATTTCCCAGCCAGCTCTTCGGCAGACATCTCCCGAGCCTTAGCCACCGGCACAGCGTGGTCTTTAAAGCCTTTAATCATCGTGACCGGATCGGGCGTCTTATTACGTCGACCATACTGGACATGACAGTTGGACATGATCTCCACCACGCTGAAACCGCTATGCTTGATCGCCTTCTCAAGCAACCGGTCAAGCTGCCGGACATGATAAACAGTACCACGGGCCACGAAGGATGCCCCGGCAGTGACTGCCAGTTCGGCAATATTAAAGGCATGCTCGACATGGCCATAGCTGGCGGTGGTCGCCATAGCCCCGTAGGGTGTGGTGGGCGAGAACTGGCCGCCGGTCATCCCGTAGACCTGATTGTTAATGATGATGGCGGTGATATCAAGATTACGGCGGGCGGCGTGGATAAAGTGATTGCCACCGATTGCGGTGGCATCGCCATCGCCCATAACAGTAATCACCGATAACTCCGGCTTGGCCAGTTTAACGCCGGTGGCGAAGGTCAGGGCCCGGCCATGGGTGGTATGCAGAGTATTAAAATCAACATAGACCGGCAACCGCCCCGAACAACCTATTCCTGAAGCCAGAACAATCTCATCCTTTTCCAGACCGGTATTATCAATAGCCCTGATCAAAGAGCCCAGGACGATACCGATGCCGCAGCCCGGACACCAGACATGGGGGAATTTCTTGTCGTGCCGGAGATACTTGTTGCGAAGAAGAGCCATGCTTTCGGTCATCTATCTGCTCCCGTTACATTTTGATGATTTCTTCGTAGATCTCATCCGGGGTAATCCCCTGACCATCAAGCCGGTTGAGCTTAACCACCTTGGCCGATTGATTGATCCGCTTTACCTCACGGCTGATCTGGCCGATGTTCATCTCCGGAACCAGCACAGCCCGGCACTGGCGCAAGATCGGATCGGCAGCCCGCTTCGGAAAAGGAAACA
>DAOVJK010000199.1 GCA_030673265.1 Pseudomonadota bacterium
AACTACTCACCCTGCGGGCAAGCCGATATATCCGTTTAGCACCTCTCAGGGGGGTATTGTACAGAATCTGCTGTATAAGGCTTTCTCAGCATCCTAAAGTATCGGAGTCTCCCTCTGGCCGCTTACCTGCTGCAAACATCATACTTTGCCTATCGAGCGTTTCGCAATCGGGCATCTCGACTGGTGAAATATGCGGGCTAGCCACCAGTCCAGTTGGCCAAAAAGCCAAGAGCCACGGCCCGCATCGCTTAGGCCTTTCTTGCCGATATCTTGGCGCTCCAAACCTTGCCGGCCGCCTCTTTGATAAGTCGGTCGATGGTTGCCGTCCGTTCTTCTTCCGGCAAACCGTCGAACAGGTCGATCAAACCGGCCTGCTGGTCAGCGAAAATTGCGGTAAGCTGAGCTGCATCGTAGACAAATCTTTCCTCGACCTTAATCTCGGTAAGGCCTTCTTCGGCCAAGCCGGCCAGGTATTCTTCCTCGCTGACCGCTCCGGCGATGCAGGAGTTATACAGGCCCTGGTGATTGCGAAGTTCCAGTGGCAGTTCCTCAACTACAATATCGGAGATCCGCATTCGGCCGCCGGGTTTCAAGACCCGGTAAATTTCCTTGAAAACCTTGGCTTTTTCCGGAGAAAGGTTGATTACGCAGTTAGAGATAACCCAGTCCACGGAATTCTTTTCCACTGGCAGATCCTCGATCAATCCGTAGCGGATTTCAATATTTTCCGCGCCGGTCGTTTTGATATTATCCCTGGCCTTGTCGATCATCTCCTCGGTCATGTCCACGCCGATCACCTGGCCTGAAGGGCCGACTTTTTCAGCGGCGATCAAAAGATCTAATCCGGCACCGCTGCCTAAATCAAGGACCGTTTCACCTTCCCGGACGTCGCTGAAGGCGAGGGGGTTGCCGCAGCCGAAGGAACTTGATGCCGCCGATTGATGGGCCTTGATCTCTTCTGGCTTATAGGTCCCGAGTTCAGCGATTGCTGTGGAAGAATCCGGCGCACAACAGCCTTGGGGGCCGCAGCATGATTGATGTTCTGACGTGATCGCCCTGGCGTAGGCACTTGATACCCTTTTTCTGATTTCGTTCGCTTTCATGATTAACGCCTTTGTTTTATTAATATGCAAGGTGCATATTAATAAAACATGTTGTGGTAAAAAAATAGCTTCTTTATTTTGTTGGCGAACAACACTCGGCAACACGGGTTTTTAAATTTGCGACTATCTCTTCAAACTTGTGCAAAAAAAAGGGTTTCGCAGTTGATCGTATAAAAACGTTGCCGTGTTTCTTTCTCCGCCACCAGCAGACCCGCCTCGGCCATCATGTTCAGATGCCTTGAGATCACCGACCGGTCCTGATGGAGGTTAGCGACGATGGTGCTGATATCGCAGCGACCGTTCATCATCAGGAATTTGAGGATCTGGGGCCTGGTCGTGTCGGTCAGGGCCTTGAACATCTTGGCATCAAGGGCTTTGACAAGATCATCAAGATCCTGCGGTGTTTGAGTTGTTGGTAAGAATTCCGTAACAATACATTGGTGTGCACATGTGCATACGTCAAGATGGACAAGAATATTAATTTGGGCAGGGGGGCGGCTTGATTATTTGCCGGCCCCGCTCCGGGTCACATCCAGGCGAATTGCTGACGATGGTCGAAGCAGACCGCCATCCCGTAGATGGTGCTGCGCTTGATTGTGCCTTCGACCTTGACCATGTGCCTTCTCTTGATCAGTCTGTTGGTCTTGGTGTCCTCGAATATCGACATCAAGACCCTGGTGCCTTCCGGCTTCACATGGTCGGTGATAAGGAATGCACCGTCGCCGGAAATGTTCAGGGTTTTACATTCCTGACTTGTGGTGTCGGCAAAAGATACGATTGCCTTGACCGGGATGTTGTGACGACCCTTCAATCTTCTTTCCATGGCTCCTCCTCGGGTAATAGAATACCCTTTTTTCTCTCACCATATTTTATTGTCTTCACAAAAAAAAAAGGAATGCAAGGAGCTTGTTTTGTTTTTAATAATTTACACCCGCCGCCCTAGCTCGCGGGGCTTAGGAGCCCAGATCGTGGTGGTTTTCCTGAATACGGAAGTATTAAAGAGTTGGGGGTAATGGCTGCTTAACATTGGCAATTGGTCGGTAAGTTTGGGGGCATTTTCAGGAGATGCGACTTGCCGGTGGGGGGCTGGTCTTTTATGGAATAACAATAATCAAGGAAGGCGGCCCCAGCCAGAGAGCGGCAGGCGTCAAATAACAGTCAGTGCAGCAGAATAAACAATAAACTAGTCAAACAGGCCCAAACCAAGATCAAAACAGTAACCAGTCCGCAGGCAACTCCAAGAAGCCTGTGGCCACGCGTCTCTCGCTTACGTTCACTGTAGCCCAGTAGATAAGCCAAGGCAGCTCCGGCAACCATCCCTCCGCCATGGCCCCAATTGTTGATCCCGGGAACCATAAAGCCAAAGACAACGATCATGATGGCCCAGCTGCCGATCTGACTGTAAATCGCCTTCCCGTAGACCCCGCCCCTGGTCTTCCCATAAAAAAGAAGAGCCCCGATAAGACTGCACAATGAGGCAGAGGCGCCAATGGTAAAATTGACGCCAGCCAGGAAAGAGATGAAAAAGCCCAAAACTCCCCCGAGGGTATAAATGGCAAACATCCGGTGGGTACCAAACTCACGGGCCACCAGAGGGCCAAGCTGGCGCAGGGCAATCATATTAAAAATGATATGCAGCAAGCCACCATGCAGATAATTTGCCGACACCAGGGTCCACCAGCGGTTCAATTGTAAAATCGGTACTGTGCCGGTTGAACCAAGGAGAAAAAGACTCTGATTGCTCGGTGAAAGAAAACTAAAAGGGCTAAGATTGAAATTTGTTCGGCCGAGGTTGAGTAGAATAGATAAAACAAACATGGTGATATTGACATAGATGATTGTTTGGAGCAACTGCTCAGGGTTGACAAAAGAGGTGGCAAGCTTGTTGGCTTTAAGCCATGAGCCAGGCTTACTTAGCCCGCAATACGGGCATTTATCCTCACTGCGACTGATCAGTTTTCGGCAGCCCGGGCAGAGCAAAGAACTTCTTTGTTTAAAGCGCATGTAATTATTCTTATGACAAAGTTTTAAAGGGTTGAAGCCGCCACTCATCTGCCAGGATACGCGGCAGTAACGGGTGGAGGATTCGGAAAGAGGCTCCCCAAAGCTTGAAATCACCGACTCGATAGAAGGCCATCAGCCGAGGCGCGGGCCAGTTGTCATATTCCCTGACTTCTTCACCGTACATGGCCGGATCGGCCAGGGTCTCAAGGTCAAAATCAATAACTTCTGCAACCTCATGCTGGTCAATGGCCCAGTCTGCCGGCTTGATTGACCCCAAAAAAGGAAATATCCGAAACCCGGTTGTTTTAGTTTCGACTGGCGGAAGTTCGGCCAGAATATGAATATGATCAGGGCCAAGACCGATTTCTTCCTGGGTTTCCCGCAGGGCGGTGGAAAGCATTGAGTTATCAGCAGGTTCATTTTTTCCGCCAGGGAATGCCAACTCCCCCCCATGGATGCCACCGAGACTTCGGCGAATACAAACCAGACGCAGTCTGTTGTTACTGTCTCGGTAGATTGGGACAAGTACTGCTGAATTTATGAGGTTATCACTATTACGCATCGTTTTAAATATATAACATTTCCCAATCGAACACGACCTATTCGTGCCGTTCCGACATTCATTTATCGGGGTGCCAAAAAAACGCCCATGAAAGAATATCGCAACTGGTCACATAAAAGGGCGCAAGAGCCAGTTGCTACTTTTATCTTTCTTTTACTTGTGCCTGATAAATTGTTTATGAAAAGGTCTTGTTCAGGCAGATTGATTCAGGTCATCTTTTCTAGGTTTTTAAGCTGGGTGCCAATAATCAAGAAAGCTGTCAGTGGTCCTTATTCAAGGACACGAGAAGAGTCAAACAAAGACATTATCTCTTTATTCTTAGGGATTATCCGCGAATCAGCAAGAAAAATATGGATGAGAAGTTGAAGCAGTACAACCACAACGTCTCAGCTGCCCCTTCAGGCCTGCTGGCCAAAAGCCAAGAGCATATTTCGCCCCCTGCCTTTCTATAAGTATTGACCTTCCCAAGAGGGGGAAATGGTTTTCTCATCTCAAGGGGGAAGTCTATCTCTTGCCAAGGGTCTTTTAATGAGTGACCTTGTGACCCTGTTTCAGTTGGTTATGGGCTTGTGTGGGTTTTTCGCTACCTTAATATACCGTGATCACGGTATTTTCTTCTTCATTTTTACATGCATACATATGAGCTAATAAAAATGTCTTTATAAAAATCAATGTAAAAATTTATCTCGTAACTTGGAGGCAAAGCCAATCTCTGTTGCCAGCAAGGCAAATAATCCGCCAGCCTCGGTTCCCTGCAACATGCTATCTCCGGAATATATGCCGAACATGCGTCGCTTTCTCTTTTCCGCATCTTTTCTATTGTCTCGTTACCAGACGGTAGCACAAGGGCGCGCTCACTGCTACCTTGTGGTAGCAGTGTCGTTGTTGTCTCCTTGTTTTTACGTTTTATGTTGTTGGCACAAAATATGCGTCTAGTTCTTGTTGTTATGGATAATGGTCATGATAGACTTTTTTTGTCGATAAAGTCTCCGGATGAACGGCAAAGAGAAAGGAAGGATACAAGTACGGTAATCATCAATTCCTGTCTGTCCCGCCGGAAATTTCTCGGCCATTTGGGATGGAGAGCCTTTTGCATAACTTTAGCTGTAGCAGGTGCAGGAATCCTGCGCCTCTTCAGCAGCCACCCTGTCACCTCATCTCACCAGATCAAGACTCTGTCAGGGATGGCTTGGAGTTTGGCTGGCAGGCCTGGTCCGCCCGAAAATTTAGCGTGGTTCAAAAACGATTAATTTTCACCAACAAGGAGAACAATGAAAAAGATGAATAGCCTGTCAAAGGCCACCCTATACCCCGTTTTATTAGCGATAATCTTGATTCTTTCCCCCATTGAGAGCCGCGCCGAACTGCCGCCTGATGTCCTAAAGGACAAATACATGCTATCCCTCGCCAATGCCCTTAAGACGGAAAATTACAACGAGGCGCTCGGCTATTTTAAAAAACTCGATGCCCTTGAGGTTAAAATGCCGGACACCTTTCTCTATTACAGAGGTGAGACCTATTATAAGCTCAACAGACACGTTGAAGCATTGAAGGATCTGTCCGCCTATATAGAAAAAACGGGCAAGGGGGGGGAGTATTACGGCAAGACGCTTGAACTTATGATAGCGGTGGAGAAGGAGGCAGAGCAGGAGGCGGAGAAATTCCTTGCGAGTGGGAAAAGCCACCGAAGAAAGAGTAGATACGACCGGGCGATTGAGGACCTTACAAAGGCTATCTCCCTGAAAGCGGATAATGCCGGAGCATATTACCAGCGCGGGCTCTGTTATTTAGATAAAAAGGATAAGGATTACGACCGGGCAATTGAGGACTTTACAAAGGCTATCTCCCTGAAAGCTGATTATGCCGGAGCATATTACCAGCGTGGGCTTACTTATTCTAATAAAGGGGATTACGACCAGGGTATTGAAGACCAGACAAAGGCTATCTCCCTGAAACCGGATTATGGTTCTGCATATTGGAACAGGGCGTGGCTATACGGGGCAATAAAAGACTACGATAGGGCCATAGAGGATTGGACGAAGTATATATCCCTGAATCCGAAGAATGCCTCAGCATATAAGAACCGGGCGCAGCGTTACGAAGGGAAAAAAGATTACGATCGGGCCATAGAGGATCGGACGAAGTATATATCCCTGCGACCGAAAAATGTCGAAGCATATTACGGCCGGGCGATGGTTTACGAAAGAAAAAAGGACTACGACAGGGCCATAGGAGACTATACAAAGGCCATCTCCCTGAAACCTAATGATGCCGAAGGATATTGGAAGCGGGCGGACTTTTACGAAAGCAAAAAGAAGGATTACGATAGGGCTCTAGAGGACTATAC
>DAOVJK010000243.1 GCA_030673265.1 Pseudomonadota bacterium
AAGGCCGCATCTATTATAGAATCACAGATATCTTCAACAAAATAGGCCCCGTATTTTGTTAAACGAATCGCACCATTCTCCCTCTCCAGGCAACCAAGATCAGTAAGTTTTGCAAAGAGTTCTCCAAATACCTCGGAGGGATCCAGCGAGAACTTCTCCTGGAACCATTTTTTATCGATACCGTTTTTTAATTGTATTCTTAGTAAGAGCGACCGGTACATTTGGTCTCTTTTATTTAGAGAGATGAACCTGCCAATGGGCAGAATCCCTTTTTCTAAAATCTTCGAATAGGTGGGGATATCTTCATGTTTATCATAGCAGATAGACTGTGTATATGATCGTGTCCTTGAGCCGAAGGCGATGATCGACATTTCATGTAACCAGTGGTACCGGTAAGCCCACTGCCTGCCATCAACAAAGCTGCCATTCTGCTGATAACCATGCGCTGCCATCCATTCCTGGGTCCGACATACCATCTCAAACAGGATATCTTTATCTACTATTAGATGGGGCTTCTCTTGGTAAAGTTGCACCACCAGGGGGTTAACAATTTCATGTCTTATATATTCAACCGTGTCCGGTTTGATTTCTTCCAATATCCTTAAGTCCCGCTCAACACTGACCAAGGTCTGCCCCGGCAAACCGGTCATCATATCAATATTGATGGACAAACCAACATCATGGGCCGAGTCAACTATTTCAGCAATTTGAGCTTTTGTATTCTTTCTATTACACAATTTCAAGATATCAGGATCAAAGGTCTGACAACCGATACTGATCCGAGTTATGCCTATATTACGCATTCCGGTGATTCTTTCTTGGTCTGAAAGAGTTAGAGGATGGGCCTCCGAGGTAATACTGCAATCACTGGCCAAATCGATCAATGATGAGATTTTTGTGAGGATACTACCTAAATCAGCGTTCGAAAAAGAGGTTGGAGTCCCACCTCCGAAATAAATACCTTTTGCTATCTTGCCTTTAAAAACACCATGGCCAGCCATAATTTCCAGTTCTTGCAAGAGGCTGACAAGATATTTTTGCTGAACTTCACGGTTGGCCTTATAAGGAAAAGAATTGCAGAAACTGCACTCAGAAAAACAAAAAGGCAGATGAACGTAAATAAGAATCTCTTTTTCAGTTATGCTTGCCTTTAAGTCATCAACAAAATTATCAACTTGGGAGGGGGCCAACATCTTGAATTTATGGGGCACAAAAAGATCCGGCTGGTTTTTTGTATAATCTCTGACCCCATAAAAAAAATTTTCTCTAATAGAATTTAGAATCTCTGGTTTTTCCATAATAATGCCTTGTTAATTTAGTATTGAATGCTGCTAAATATGAACACATGTCAACCGACAAACTTCGTCTGTCGGCAGGGGAGATTGGCTCAAGCGGCTGCCAATTAAATTTTCATGGCTGCCCAGCCATCATCCGGTTACCTATTTGTAATAGTCATAAGAGAACCATCCGACTTCCAGGACGAAGAGAGATACTAATGACCGGAAAAGATTTACTTTACTTGAAGACAACGGCTTTAAAATATCCAAGAAAGGACCGCTTCGGAATTAACCGCTCAATAGGACTAGACAATATATGTTGATTATTGACAACCTTCTTCTATAATACAATTGAAAACGCACTGAGTGCTTAACGCATACAACTCTGACAACCACAAAAGATCAGGCCCCGGCAACTGACAATATTACCTTTTCCTCTATGGAGTTATTCCAGCCAATCCTTTGGAACAACTCTCGATTGTGACTAAATTCAAGGGGAGCTCAACCTGGTTATCGACAGTTGAAATCACATTTCATTTCTGGCGCTGTGACTTTAATATGAACTTGCCAGCAGGACGCGGTTTGCAAAAACACTCATCTCAATATTCCAAACCTTTTGGAACAACGGCCGACAAATTATTCTTGATACTAAATGATATCATCACTCGTAATTTTATGGAAAAATCATGGTCACCGGACCCAATAGAGTAGCCATAACCGGCCTGGGGATCATCTCCTGCCTTGGTCTGAACAGAGCCGCAGTCAGGCAATCTCTGGTCGAGGGCCGATGTGGTCTTGAGTTTCTGCCGGAGAGGAAGGAACTCGGTTTTCAGAGCGGCCTGAGCGGGGTGATCCACGGGTTTAACGACTCAAAAACATTAGACCGTAAAAAGCGTAAAACCTTGCCGGAATTCGGCCTATGGGCCTGGGCGGCCATTGAGCAGGCCCTCAACCAGGCCGACATCTCACCTGCCACTCTCCAGGGCGACCCCGAAACCGGCATGATCTTCGGGAATGATTCCTCAGCGGTTACTGCAGTTGAGCAGGTTGAAATCCTGAGACAAACCGGTGAAACCAGATCCATAGGCAGCGGCCATATCTTCCGGCTGCTTAATAGCACAGTCACCCTCAATATCAGCACAATTCTCGGTCTACACGGCCAGGTCTGGACAGTCAGCGGTGCCTGCGCCAGCGGCGCCATGGCAATCGGTCAGGCCGCCGAGCTGATCGCCGCCGGACGGCAAAAACGGATGATCTGCGGTGGTGCCCAGGAGATATCATGGCAATCCATGTGCAGTTTTGACACCCTGGCAGCCTTTTCCCGGCGCGAAGACAACCCTGCCGCCGCGTCCCGCCCCTTTGACAGAGATAGAGACGGCTTGGTCCCGAGCGGCGGCGCTGCCGCGATAATTCTTGAATCATACGATGAAGCCACGGCCCGAGGCGCAAATATTTTAGGTGAGGTTTTGGGCTACGGAAACACCAACGACGGTCACCACATAGTCGTGCCCAGCGGCGAAGGACTTGAAAGGGCAATGCGCCAGGCCATTGGTGATGCAGGCTTGAATCCTGCTGATATCGATCTGGTCATGGCCCACGCCACATCTACTCCGACCGGTGACGAGGCAGAAGGCAAAGCCCTCGACAAAATCTTCACTTCCCAAACCGACAAGCCCGGACCGATTATCACCGCAACCAAAGCCTTGACCGGCCATGAATTCTGGATGGCAGGCGCTTCGCAAGTGGTGTACGGAATGCTGATGGCTGGAGGTAGATTCGTCTCCGGCAACCTTAACCTGCAAAACGTTGACAGTTCTCTAAAGAACTTGCATTTGCCCACCAAAAATGTTTACTTCAAAGGCCATTTTTTACTCTGCAATGCAGCTGGTTTTGGCGGCACCAATGCCTGTCTGGTGATAAAAAATAACCAGTAAATAATAAAATATTTTCACCGATTTCCGGCTGACACTTTTCCTTGAGGTTTGACATTTGTCACAGACAAAGACAGATGCAATTGTTATAGGCAGTGGCATAAGCGGCTTAACGGCAGCGGCCTTGCTGGCCAAAAATGGCCGCAAAGTTTTAATTGTCGAGCAGAACAGGCAACCAGGCGGCGCCCTGCGGCGCTTTACCAGAGGTGGGATCCCCTTTGATATCGGCTTCCATTACACCGGCGGCCTGGGCCAGGGGCAAATTCTCAAGGTTCTCTGGGAGCACCTGGGCGTCTGGCCGGGAATCACCCCGCGACCAATCCACCCAGACGGCTACGATTTTTTCAAATTCCCTGATTCGAAAACAGAGCTCAAGTCCTTCTATTCATACGAAAAGGCAAGAGCACAACTTCACTCAGTATTCCCCCACGAAGTATCCGGGATAAATCAATATCTGGACATGATTAACAATCTGGCCATGAAAATCCCTTTTTTCAATCTTGATCTACCCTTTTCTCCTTTTCTGCGTGATTTTTTCAGCGCCAGCGATCAACCCCTGACCAAGGCAATCTCATCTATAATCAAAGACCCGGAACTACAGGCGGTCCTGTCAGCTCCAAGCCTGCTTTACGGAGTAGCGCCAGACCAGGCCGGGCTAACTATGCATGCCTCGGTTGCCCACAGCTACTATACAGGGGCATGGGGTGTTCAAGGCGGTGGCCAGGCAATAGTAGACAGTTTTTTAAAGGTTTTAGCCGATAACGGAGTAGAGATCCGTACTGGCCAGCGAGTTGAACAGATTGATGTAAGTGATGGCCAGGTAACCGGCATCACCATTGATGACCGAAAAATCCCGGCCTCTCAAGTGATATATACCGGCCACCCCGTCCATTTTCCGGGCCTGGTCACCCCGGGCAGTTTCCGCCCGGCCTTCTCTAACCGGGTCAAAAATCTTGAAGATACATCGTCAATGTTTGTTGTTTTTGGTAAATTAGCTGAACCTGCGGCAATACCGGCCTTGAACCACGCCAATCTATACAGTATAACACCTGGATTTGGCTTACTGGATGATCTCTCAGAGGCAAGAGGAAGCGGTACTATGCTGATGACCGCCCCGGGCCGCCGCGACCAGGATTCTTCAGCTGGCAGCAATAAAGCGGCTCAAGGCGTAATCTTGATGAGACCGGCCAGTTGGGCGGAAACAGCCCATTTCAGCGATGGTTACAAGCAACGCAGCAAGGATTATCAACAGTGGAAAACCGATGCCACCTCGGACCTGATTGATCAGGCCGCGGCAAACTTCGGCGAGGCCTGTCAGAACATCAAACCACTGGCCGCCGGTTCGCCTCTGACCTTCAGAGATGAACTTGGTTCTCCGGCTGGCGGTGTGTATGGGGTTCAACATAATTTGCATCAGTATGTGGCTCGGGCCAGAACCAAGGTTCAAGGCTTATATCTAAGCGGCCAGGGATCATTGATGGCGGGGCTCATCGGCGCATCAATGTCGGGACTGGTAACAGCCAGTGAAATCATGGGACTTGACGAGACATGGAACAGGGTTAGAAATTGTCATTAAACAGAGTTGTCATAACCGGTCGCGGGGCGGTTTCACCCTTCGGACTCGGCACCGAACGTCTGGCCAACAAAGTCTGGCAAGGCCAATCTGGCGTCAAAACCATGGCTGATTGGCACCAGATCAAGGGCT
>DAOVJK010000321.1 GCA_030673265.1 Pseudomonadota bacterium
AAAGATCAAAGGATTCCTGGCCGTTTTCAGCAAATACGGCGAGCCAGCCGGTGTCGCGAACCCCCATGATGTCGCTGTGATCATTCCAGATACTGATCGGCCCGGAGATCGAACGGTTGACAATCGTCATAACCACCGGCAGACGCAAGGCCGGGATAATATAAAGGATCTCATTCATCAGAGCCAGTCCCTGCGAACTGGTTGCCGTATAGGTTCGGGCTCCAGCGGCAGAGGTGCCGGCACAGACACTCATGGCCGAATGTTCCGATTCAACCGGAATAAAGGCGGCGTCAAGTTCACCTTCAGCCACCAGTTCGGAGAGATGTTCCACAATATGGGTTTGCGGCGTAATCGGATAGGCGGCAATGGCATCAACATTGGCCAGTTTGACCGCTTCACTGATCGCCAGCGAAACTTCAATTCCTACTCTTTTAGCCATTATTCGCCCTCCTCGACCATGCTGATACAGCCGGTCCAGCACTCGGTTTCACAGATACCGCAACCTTTGCAATATTCGAGATCAAAATCATAGGTACCATCAGCAGCCAGAACAATCGCCCCTTCCGGACAGACCAGATAGCAGACCCCGCATTTGATACATTTATCCTTGTTGGTTTGGGGCCGTTGCGAGCGCCAGTCCCCGGTCCGATACTCAGCCGCGCAGCCGGGCTGGCTCACCATATAACCTAATTCATATTCATGCCAGGCTCTTTCATTGAATTTCTTCGCCACCACTACTCTCCTTCACTCATCCGATTCAGGTCGGAATCATCTGTGATTATATTAGATCGACCTCGGTCTCCTTGTAGGCCCGCTGCATAGCTTTGATATTGCGCGCTGCAATGCGACCGAAACGAGCCTCAAGGGGGCCAACCAGGGCTTCAATCGAAACCAGGGTACGGGCTTTGATAGCGGCGCCCAGCATCGTCGTATTGGTGATCGGCAAGCCCAGCTCCTCCATGGCAATATGGGTTGCATCAACCCGTGCCAGGGAGGTTTTGAAACCGTACTCGTTACGTAACTCGGCCAATGACTTGGCACTGTTGATAACCAGTATGCCATCGCTCTTCAAACCATCTTCAACATTGACGATCGTCAATACTGAAGGATCCAGAACGACCACGACATCCGGGGTATAAACTTTGGTTCGATTGCGAATTTTTTTGTCACTGACCCGGGCAAAGGCGATGACCGGGGCGCCGCGACGTTCCGGTCCGAAACTGGGAAAGGCCTGGGCAAATTTGCCTTCGTTGATCGCGGCAATGGCCAACATCTCAGCCGAGGTGACCCCACCCTGGCCCCCCCTGCCATGCACTCTGACTTCGATCATAAGAAGTTCTCCTTTTCATTAAGATGAAACATTGGCAACAACCACGATAACTATGTATAAAATACGGCTTAACGGTACACTGTATACAATACAAAAAAATTAAAGTGAAGCAATAATTACTGAATTATAATAAAATTAGAAATAATTAACCATCAGGCAAAAAGTTTCCCAAGCTTATTAGAGAGGCCCCCGGCCATCCAGAGACTTGCGGATGGTTACCGGGTCCATATATTCAAGGTCGGCACCGACCGGCAAACCGCAGGCCGGCCGGCTTAAATGAACCCCCAAAGGGCGCAGAAAATGGCTTAGGAAAAGGGCTGTGGCATTGCCTTCTACTGTGGGGTTGGTGGCCAAGACCACTTCGTTAATGTTTTGTTCTACCACTATTTGCCTGAGTTTTTCAAGGCGTAAATCATCCGGGCCCAACCCCTGCATCGGGGCCAGGGTGCCATGGAGAACAAAATAGCGGCCCTTGAAAGCGCCGCTATTTTCGATTGATGCGACATCCGCCGGATATTCAACCACGCAGAGCTGGTGAGAGTCCCTGGCCGTATCACTGCATAGAGGGCAGGGGTCATGTTCAGTAAGGTTCTGGCAAAAAGAGCAGAGCGCCAGACGGTTCTTGACATCGATAATCGCCGCCGCCAGTTTTTCAGCCTCTTCACCGGGCATCCGAACCATATGAAAGGCGAGACGAGCAGCGGTTTTACGACCGATACCCGGCAATTTCATCAACTGTTCCACCAGTCCCTGGAGAGCGCCTGGATAACTTTTCATAACTTCAGTGAGCAGTGGGCAGTGAGCAGTGGGCAGTAAAAAATTCTCTCTCCACAGACTCCTGCCAATCCGGGCTTGCCCGAAACCATTAAGAAACTTTTTATTACTTTCGAAAAGCTCAAACCAGACTAAACCTCAGTACAAACAGGCTTTCACAAGCACACAGCATGCGAACCACATAAATAAGTTTACAACCAGCGGGGCCATACTGCCCACTGCCGACTGCATACTGCCCACTATTTTTGAGACAGTTCCGTCAAAACCCCTTTGGAGGTTTTGGGGTGAATGAAGGCGATTTTTGCTCCGTGGGCACCGGTGCGCGGCACTTCATCAACCAGGCGCGCCCCTTTCTCCTTAAGATCCTTGAGATCGGCGACAATGTCATCAGTGGCATAACAGATGTGATGAATACCTTCGCCTTTTTTCTCAAGATGTTTGGCGACCGCGGAATCATCACTGGTCGGGCAGACCAGTTCAATATGGGTTTCACCAATCTGAAAAAAGGCGACTTTGACCTTCTGGTCGGCAACCTCTTCCATACCGATAAATTCCAGGCCCAGCATATCACGATAAAATTTTGCCGTCTCATCAATATCTTTTACAGCGATTCCGATATGATCTATCTTCTTTAACATTTTATTTCTCCCCTTCAATCAAGCCTTTGGTCATTCCCATACCGGCAAACAACTCTTCGACACCGTCCATCGGCGTAATCTCTTTGGCGGCGACCCGTTTGACAACATCGTCATATACAGTCAATACGGTTGAACGCTCCATGATACCATCAAGGAGATAAGCGCGCAATTCGCTTTCGGCTTTCTGGGTTCTCTTCTGTTCATTAAAGCCGCTTGCCTCAACCCGGGCTCCGTGAGCGAAAATCCCCTGGACCAAATCCTCAATACCGACATCATCTACGGCCACGGTTCTGAAGATCTCCGGCTTAATATCGCCTTTAATCATCTCGAGCATAGCCCGCAGTTCACTGAAGAGCTTGTCGGCGCCGTCGCGGTCGGCTTTATTGACCGCGAAAACATCCGCGATCTCCATGACTCCGGCCTTGGAGATCTGGACCGAATCACCCAGACCGGGCACCATCACGACCACCGTCGTCTGAGCGATGCGAACAATATCGACCTCATCCTGGCCGACGCCAACCGTCTCGACTATAATCACATCCTTACCAGCGGCAT
>DAOVJK010000190.1 GCA_030673265.1 Pseudomonadota bacterium
GATGGTTTTGGCGGGTTAATGCCCAAGCGTCTGGAATTGGCCAAGATATATGATCGCTGGACGGCCATGCGTGATGAGTATTGCCAAATTCAGCAAAAGGAAAGAGATAAGGAGCAGCGCCGTGATTTTCTGTCCTTTCAATGTCGGGAGATAGATGAAGCTGCGATTGTGCCAGGGGAGGACGCAGAACTAGAGCAGGGAAAGGCCAGGTTGCGGGCCGGAGAGGATCTGAAGCGCCTGGGCAGAAGTAGTTACGGAGTTCTCAATAGTCAGGTGACTGATGCACTGGCCGGGGTTCGTGGCGACTTGGCTAAAATGGCTTCCTTTGACCGGGGCATGGCAGAATTGTCTGAGGAAGTTGCCGGTTACAGCTATCAGCTCGAAGAAGCGGCCCGGCAGCTCCGGGATTATCTGGATAATATTGTTGCCGATCCCGGGCGGCTTGATGAGATTACGGCCAGAATTGATCTTCTTCAGCAGTTGAAAAGGAAATACGGTCCTACCCTTGAGGATGTTGTGGCCTTTGGCCACCGGTCAGCCGAAGAGCTTCAGGAACTGGCCGAAATGGATCAGAGATTGGCGGCCCTGGCCGTTGCATTTCAAGACTTGACCGAGGAGCTCGAAAAAAAGGCTGGAGAATTATCTGTAGCGAGATTAAGTGGTGCGAAAAAACTTGCGGCTGCGGTGCGAGATGAATTACAGCTCCTCTGTTTGGAGAATGCGGTCTTCGATATCTGTTTCAGTGATCGCGGTGAACAGTCGGTCGAGTCCATGACTCGCAAAGGTTGGGATCATCCGGAGTTCATGTTCTCGGCCAATCCCGGCGAACCTTTGCAAGCCATGGCCAAGGTGGCCTCTGGTGGTGAACTCTCCCGTTTGATGCTGGCCCTGAAATGTATTCTGGCGCGCCACGATCTGGTTGACACCGTAATCTTTGATGAAATTGATGCCGGGATCAGTGGTAAGGCAGCGGAAGCAGTGGCTCGCAAGATCAAGGAGTTATCCGGGCATCATCAAGTACTCTGTATTACCCACCTGCCGCAAATTGCCTCTTTTGCCGCAGTCCATTTTACGGTAAGCAAAAATGTTGCTGGCAACAGGACCCATACGACCATTGAAAGATTGTCCGAAGATATGCAGATAGATGAATTGGCCAGAATGCTGGACGGCGAATCGGTCACTGAAAAAACCAGAGAATATGTCTCTGAGCTGATCAGGAGGAATAAATCATAATGTCTGGTCGGTCAGTAACAGCTTTGGCCCTTTTTTCCGGGGGACTTGATAGTATTCTGGCCTGCAGGCTGATTATGGCCCAGGGCATAAAGGTAAGAGCGGTTCGCTTTGTTACGCCTTTTTTTGGCGATGAACTTTTGCGCTGTGAGGACGAATACCGGCAAGGTGTTGCCGATAAGTACGGTATTGATGTCCAGCTGCGGGATGTAAGTGACAAATATCTTGAGATGCTCCGCCAGCCGGCCCATGGCTATGGGAAGAATTTCAATCCCTGCGTTGACTGTAAAATCCTGATTGCCTCAGAGTCCCGGGTTATGTTAGCAGAGGAGGGCGCTTCCTTCCTTATTTCGGGGGAGGTTATTGGTCAGCGGCCCATGTCGCAACGGCGTGATACTCTGCGGATAATTGAAAAAGACAGTGGTTGCGACGAAATTCTGTTGCGGCCCTTGTGTGCCTTAAACCTTGCCGAGACCCTGCCGGAAAAAGAAGGTTGGGTCGACCGGCAGAGACTTTTGGCTTTCAAGGGGCGGACCCGGCAACCTCAGATGGCTCTGGCGGCTTCTTTTGGGATTGAGGATTACCCCAGTCCGGCTGGAGGGTGTATTTTGACTGATCCGAACAAAGCTGGCCGGGTGAGGCGGTTTTATGAAGAACACGATGAAGTTGTAACGGCTGATATTCGTTTGCTTATGGTTGGCAGGCAGTTTGTTTTACCTGGCGATGGCTGGCTGGTTGTGGGGCGCAATGAAGAGGAAAACAATTCGATCCTGGCCTTGCAGCAAACGGGAGATGTGTTGTTGTCGATGACGGATGACTGGCCAGGGCCGTCGGCTATTTTAAGGCACTCCGGTGGTGTAAAAGATATAGAAGCTGCGGTTGGGTTAATTAAGAGGTTCAGCAGGAAAGGGGTGGGCCGGAAGAACGCTAGTGTGCAATGGTGGAAAGCGGGAGAAGAAAAAGTCAAGGAACTAAATCTTCCTGTTATGGAGGATGGCTTTTTCAGAGATTGGAAGCGCTGATAGTCAGTAGAGCATCGATATTCGGACTTAATCAGCTCGGGATCTTTTTTTCGAGGTTGCTGTCGTATTGGTGGTGCCATTTTATAAATTCATCCGCTGGTAATGCCTTGCTGAACAAAAAACCCTGCAGCAAATCACATCCGAATCTTTTTAACATGACATAGGTGTCGTGATTTTCAACCCCTTCAGCAACTACCAGCCGACCGATGTTATGGGCCAAATCAATGGTTGATTTGACTATTATGGCGCTATCTTCATTGTTCAGCATGTCAAGAACGAATGATTTGTCAATTTTGATCTCGCGGGCGGGGAATTTGCGAAGATAAGCCAGAGAGGAGTAACCGGTTCCGAAATCATCAATAGATAGGTTGATTCCTGCCCCCTTTAATTCGGATACGACTTTGGTTACCCGACCCGGGTCAACCATAAGACCGCTCTCGGTTATTTCCAAGGTAAGGCGGTTTGGGTTGATCTGCCATTTATCAATCAGCTTCTTTACTTCAGCCGGGAATTCGTAGTCGTGCAGGTTTTTTATTGATAGGTTTACCGAGACATTGATGTCGAGGCCAAGTTTCTGCCATTCTTCATGGTGCATTAAAGCCTTGTCGAGTACCCAGCTGGCCAGTGTTTTGCTTAAATCGGTTTGTTCAATCACCTCGATAAAAGAATCGGGAGTGATGAGACCTTTTTCCGGGTGTTGCCACCGGAGAAGGGCTTCAACTCCACTTATTTTGCCGTTGATTACCGAAATCTGCGGCTGGAAGAACAAGAGCAGGGCGCCGGTGTTCATGGCATCACGCAATTCACTGGCCAGGACCATTTTTTTAAAAGGGGAGTGGTGCCGTTTCTGGTCGAAAATTGAATAGTTTACATGGTTCTTTTGGGCTTCGTACATTGCTATGTGCGCGCTCTGCATCAGCTTGTCTACGTCTTCCCCATGCTCGGGGAATACGGCTAGGCCATTGCTTATTTCTACAGAGATACTGTTGTCTTCTATTTGAAAAGAGTGGCTAATGTTCTCGGTGATTGTATTTGATATTGCAACAGCTCTTTTCAGGTTTGTGTCTGGTAGTATAATAGCAAATTTGTCTCCGCCCCAGCGTGCCAGAGTGTCGGAGTTTCTGATTGAGTCTTTTATTCGGCTGGAAATTTCCTGAAGAAGAAAATCTCCATAAAAATGACCAAGGGATGAGTTGATCTCTTTGAAACGATTTATGTCAATTAAAATAACCACGAAAGTGTTCTTGATGTTACTGGCTCTGGTAATTGTTGCAAAAATCTTGTCGTGGAAATAGTTCTGATTTGGCAGGCCGGTAAGTTCGTCATGCATTGAGCGGTGTCGTTCTTTGTCGGCCATTATATAAAGTTTATTGATAGAAACCTGGGCCAGCTTAACAACGGAAAAGACAAATATGCCGCCACCGAACATGAGTATGGCGACGAGTAGACCAAAGAGATCAGCTCCGCTCTTGAGCAGGTAAACACCGTATGCCCCGTAAATGATCAGGAATATTATGATAAGTGCGCCGAGAAAACGCCATGCATTGGTAGCGTGGTGTTTTTGGTCGCAAAGAGTTTTGGTTGGAAACAGGGCGGTAATCAGCAGAAAAGCACCCAGGTAGACAAAAATAAGAGATATTAATTTCAATAGATATTCTCGGGATCTTTTTATAGATAGTTTGCTGGATTCTTTGGCATTTAACCTTCATAATGACGGAAGGTCAAGTAAACACTATGATTACCGTAATTATAAAGGCTACTCTGCATCGATTGATGCGGAACCCGGACGGCGGGAATTTTTCATGTGTCCGGTGTTCCAGAGTCTACTTGTAATGGAGTTTTATTTGATCTCGGTGGTCGCAGGAATAGGTCAACGAGTTTGCAGGGTGCTAAATTATCTTATGCCGGGCTAGAGACAAGTTAAGCAGGAGTATTTTTTGTTGAGGTAATAAAAATTGTCGGGTATGTTCTGGCCTCGTCGTTGGTAGACAAAAGGTATATTCAAAGGCTCTGGTAGGCCTGGGGCTTCTCCAATGGTTAAATTAGAGTTTTCATGTAAGATGCTCTATGTATTGAATGTTCTTATGGGGGCCACCGTAGCTCAGTTGGTAGAGCAACTGATTCGTAATCAGTAGGTCAGCAGTTCGATTCTGCTCGGTGGCTCCAGTAATTTCAAGGACTTAGCTCGTTTTGGGCTGAGTCCTTTTTTTATAATGTGCTTGGTCGTCTGGGTTGGCATCTTTCAGATAAGCGTCTAGGGGCAATCTTTACAACTTTATTGACCATTAACGTTCTTTTTTTTGGTCTTCTGTTCTATTATTTTTAGACACTCTCCAGCTTTAAGATATTTCACATCTTTCACTTTGATACACCTCCTCGGGTCAGGCTTGCGCTATTGTATTAATCTTCTCCCAACAACACCTCGGGTCAGGCTTGCGCTATTGTATTAATCTTCTTCCAATAATGCAATAACGCAAGCCTGACCCCGCTTTTGACCCCGCTTTTAATCTTCTTCCAACAATGCAATAACGCAAGCCTGACCCCGCTTTCATCCCACGGGAGAAGACTATCTCTTGACAAGGGCCTTTTAATGGATGACCCCTTTGACTGGTATATATATTTAACGCGATAACATGAGTCAAACGGAGAGCTGACCCCTTCTTTCAACAAAAGCCAAGAGCGGTGACCCCTCGTTGGATTAAATCATAGCATTTAAGTAGTTCTTGCTTCACATGAGAGGATGTAGTTATGTCTTCATAATTAGACATGATTTCTGACTTGGGTATTCATATCCACTGATCATTAAAAATGAGGATGTAGATTATATGGATAATAACTACACAAGTACGCTCTCTCAGTTAGTTGCTAAAGTCCCTCCTGATTATGTTCTTTTCTCTGTTTGCTTTCTGATTCTTTGTTTTTTAATAGTTGGTGCCAGGCATCTCGTAATAGCGGCTAGGTTTTCTAAGCGTTTAAGAAACAAAGCAAAAGAAATTAAAGATTCTAAAGAAATTGATTTCAATGATATCGGAAATTCATTAAGCGAGCTAAAACCACTGCTTGGAGAGTTTGAGGAATTAGTTACAGACAAAAAAAGAAACACCCAAAACTGTGAACATATTATTTCCGAAGATAACGTTCTTAGATCAATTGGAGTAGATGAGGCCGCTTTAGAACATTATCCTGGGATTTTTACGGCTCTTGGTATTGCCGGTACTTTTATTGGCATACTGTTTGTTCTTGTGCCTATAGCCGACAAAATAGGGCAGTCCGAAACGTTGATCGACAACCTCCTGCAAGGGGCCGGAACTGCTTTTTTAACTTCAATAATAGGTATTATTTCCAGCATCATTTTTCTAAGCATCGAAAGAAAAGTCATGGGGGCATTCAAGAATCACCTCTATGAGTTCCAGATGGCTATAAACAATAAGTTGGACAGACTAACAACAGAGATCCTTCTTGTTGAAATTAATGAAACTGTTAATTCATCAATCAACAAAGAGCTCTTTTTGATAAGAGATGGCCTTGAAACACTGGCTGACGATATCGGTGCTGCAGTTACAGCGTCGGTTACGCTGGCACTCGAGGGTGTAACTGCAGCTATCGATCAATCAATTACTAAATCAGAAGGTTCTAGCGGCGAGATCGTAGAAAAAGTGATGGGTAGCATAGATAGCACTCTTGACAAATTTGCTAAAAATCTTGAACGAATGGAGAAGGGATCTTCTTTGCAGGGAGATCTTCTTGAAAAATTCGACAGTTCTGTAAAAAACACAACTATTCTCGCTAATAAACTAGAGATCATTGTTCCATCAATGAATGAAATTGCCAAAAACTTTGAACAATCCTCACAAAGGCTTGAAAAACTTCCAGAAGCCCTAAAAGGTTTAACCGACCTACAAAAGGAATTCACAGATGTAAC
>DAOVJK010000322.1 GCA_030673265.1 Pseudomonadota bacterium
CGTAGGCTGGTAAAGCATGGGACTTTTCATATGCTTCCCAACCAGCCTTCATAATAGTCTGGATTGTCGTTGCGGATGCACTCATTTTCTTAATTATTGCAGTTGGTTATACCTTCTTCCCCTTTGTCCGGCTAGTTCAACTATATTATTAAGTTGCAGCTACCTTTTGATATTTTCAGCCGTAAGCCTATCACATACTAATTGTAAAAACAAATAAATTAACAAAGAGATGGACGAAAGCTGCAACCTTTTGATATATATTTATTATTATGTGGCTGCTACATAATAATAAATATTTTTAAGATTTACGAAGGTGGCATATCAGATGGATGCTTTTGAGAAGTTTATCATTAGAAAGAATCTGGTTTCGCGGGAGAAGGCTTCATTCTACCTACTCTGGGTGAACCGATTTTTAAAGTTTGGTAACAATCAAAACTCAGGTAAGGCCAATATTGATGAAAAACAGATAAATACTTTTACCAATCATTTAGCAAACAATCATGAAGAATGGCAGGTCAAGCAGGCCCGCTACGCTCTCCGATTATTTTTGTTTTTTCAGTCGCAGACAATACTCTCCGTGACCTCTTCAAACCTTAAACCGGCAATTGAGCAATGGAAAAATCTGGCCGCCGAAATGGTTAATAAACGCGCCTGGGGTCGGGCCAGGCTAACTAGCTGAAATGAATTGCAATGTTGTTATTAAACATGCCTTTTTTGGGGCTATAATGACGTTTTTAATGCCAAAAACGTCATTATAGAGTTTACATAACGCATGGCTAGAGCAAAATGACAGCATATCCAAGACAAATATGGCACATTACCCATCGATGCCACAAAAGAGATTTCCTTCTTATAACCAGAGGGTAGACTTAACTGGTCAGGCTTGCCCCCTTCCCTCTTTAAAAGAGAATAGCCTCTTTTGCTCCAGTTAAAGCGAGCATGCCTTAAACCTCTATCAGGAGCACATTGCATGATGAATCCAACTGTCTTCTCCAAACTGGGCTTGTTAAAGGTTCAATTTTCGGTTAGAAGGGAAGAAAAAGAGGCGGATCTACTCTTGGCCTCTGTGGACAGAGAAGCAAGTCTTGAAATACGACACAACCATGACAATTTTAAAAAATACCTGGCGGTACAGAATGCCGATGATTTATAAATTAGTCCCTATTCTGTTTCTAGCAATTGCATCAACAAGCTGTGCCGGAACAATTCCTGAAAAAGTACCCGCCGTCACCAATGCAGCGGTGGCATGCACAGACCCACGTCCCCAGATCTGCACCCAGGACTATACCCCTGTCTGTGCAACCCGGGATACCGGAATCAGGTGTGTAACTACGCCGTGCCCGGCCACTGAAGATATCACTTACAGCAATGGCTGCTCGGCCTGCAGCGATAAAAATGTCATCAGTTATCGGCCCGGCAGTTGTGAAGCCCGCTAAGCAGGCTAATGTCTGGCCAGGAATGATGATTTACCCCCGAGAACAAAGAGCGAGGATCTTGTTGTGCAGACCGATTCAATCACCAACCTGCTGAAAGCAAAAAACGCTGAGATATCCGCCGTCAAGGCCAACAAGATCCTGGTTGCCCTGGGCCTGCTCGCCGAGAAAGAGCGGCCAAGTGCCAAACATTCCGGCAAAATGAAAAAATACAAGGCCCTGACCGAACAGGGCTTGCAATATGGGGTAAATACCGAAAACCCCAACAGTCCGGGCCAGACCACCCCCCATTACTTTATCGATACCTTTGACAAGTTACTGGCGCTGATCCAGAATTGATCGCCCGGCAATCGCCCGGAGAATCAGCCAGCCGGTTCCGGTTGGGTGCGATCATACAAAATTAATTCCCATTGTTCTGTAGCGATATCGTGCCGCAGGATATATATGGCGCCATCATCGCCAAGAATCTTGAAATATCGATGGTCGGGAGCCAGCCAGCGGTCAACAACCTTGATCACTTCTATCGGCCGGTCTTTCAGAAAAAAGCGCAGGGGGGTTTCTTCGCCCCGATAACCGGCATAGCATGAAACCCTGATCTCAATTTTGTTCTCAGCCATGACCAGCGCCGGTCAGGGGTACAAAGGCTACCGCTAAAATTTCCCGGTAAGTAACTTCTCCTTTCTGGTCTTTTTCGATCAACATTAAATACTGAAGGGAATGGGGGAGGCCAACGGGAATGACCAACCGGCCACCGGGTTTCAGTTGTTCTATCAGGAGCGGCGGGACATGGCTGGCGGCGGCGGTAACAATAATGCCATCAAAAGGGCCGTGTTGGGGGAGACCGTAATAGCCGTCGCCCTGGCAGACCTCAATATTTTTCAAGCCAAGTTTGGTTAAGCGGTCCTGGGCCTGCTTTGCCAGGGCCGGAATAATCTCAATCGTGTAAATCTGTTTAACAAGTTTTGAGAGGATGGCCGCCTGATAACCAGACCCGGCGCCAACCTCAAGAATCACATCATTTTGTTCGGGGAGCAGGAGATCCGTCATCAAGGCAACAATGTATGGTTGCGAGATCGTCTGGCCGTTGCCGATGGGCAGAGGGCCGTTATCGTAGGCAAACGGTTTCATGTGGTCCGGCACAAATTTCTCGCGCAGGACTTCAACCATGGCCTCCATGACCCGTTTCTGAAATTTTTTTATGCCGGTTAAACCGCTGGTGTAAAGGCATTCCCTTTCAATGGTGCGAAGCATCTGTTTGACTTCATCTTTACTTGCCACGGCAAAAAGTCTCTCTTACGCTTGATTTTGAATAAGAAAGTGATTCTGTTCTTATATTCTACGCCTAATCAAAGACCCTTGTGGTAATTTTATTCGTCCTTCAGACTAACTCGCACCGACCCTGTCTTGCTGTGGCGATTATTCCTTTTGGCAACTGCCACCAGTTGGTCGGCCAATCTGGTGGGTTCAGGCAGGCGATAGGCAATGGCGCACTCCAAAACAACCTGTTCGGCAGTGGCCAGATCAATTTTATGACCCACACTGACAAAAACCGGTTTGACCTGATCCCGGGTGCGAAGCACGGTTCCCAGCACTTCGTTCTTGTCCAGTAACGAGGTCCTGGAACCTTTTTGGGGGCCAGGCTCCTGGTGGCAACCAATTAACCGGCTTTTGGCACAGCCGATTGCCGGCATATCAGTAAGCACGCCGATATGGCTGGCAATCCCAAAGCGGCGCGGATGGGCGATGCCCTGACCATCGCAGATTAATAGATCCGGCTGACAACGCAGTTTGCGCAGCGCCGCGATTAGAGCCGGCGCTTCACGAAAGGAAAGA
>DAOVJK010000225.1 GCA_030673265.1 Pseudomonadota bacterium
AAAATGTATCAAGACGGCGCTGGCGTCGAGGAGAATATCCCGAAAGCGGTCAAATTTTTTAAACAGGCGGCGGCTAAAGATCATGTCGAGGCGCAATACCTGCTTGGTTCCATGTTTGCTTATGGCGAAGGTGTTAAACAGGATGATGATGAAGCGATTAGCTTGTGGACAAAGGCGGCTGCTCGAGGCCATCTGAAAGCGAAGACGGATCTCGAAAAGATATTTAATATACGTGTTGCTGCCGTCACCGGTAGCGATACGGTTGTTGACCGGGGCAAGGTGGAAGCGATTATAAAATCTGCTGAGTCCGGGGACGCCGATGCCCAGTATGATCTGGCGCAACTTTATGAAGAAGGAATAGAGGTGCCCCAAAGTGTTGTGAAGGCGCTGAAATGGTATCAGAAGGCTGCCGCTCAGGGACATATCGAGGCCCGGTATGAATTTTCCATCGCACTAAGTGAGGGGCATCCTGAAGCAGTTTTCCTGATGGGTAAAATGTATCAGGACGGTACAGGGGGGGTCCAGAAAGATATTCTGGGGGCACTTAAACGATTCAGGCAGGCGGCTGAGCAAGGTCATGCCGAAGCGCAATACGTGCTTGGTTCCATCTATGCTGGTGGTGAAGGTGTAGAGCCTGATAATGTAGAGTCAATTCGATGGTTGAAAATGGCTGCGGCCCAGAATCATATGCAAGCCAAGGAGGCTCTTGAAAGGGCGACTGTCCTGAAATCCGCCGAGGCAGGTGATGCAAAGGCCCAGTATAAGCTGGCAAAATTTTATGAGCAAGGAACGGGTGTTCCTCAAAGCATGACCAAGGCGTTTACCTGGTACAAGAATGCTGCTAGCCAGAGTCATGTTGAGGCCCAGTTTAAAACTGCTGGAAATTATGCTCTGGGGACTGGCACAGCCAAATCGCTGGCTGAGGCAGTCAAGTGGTATCGGATGGCAGCGAAGCAGGGGCATCTTGCCGCACAGTATGAGCTCGGGTTTATTTATGAAACAGGGGCTGGTGTTAAAAGGGATTACGGAATTGCTGTTAAATTGTACGCAGAAGTAGCAAGTAAGGGTAATGCTGGTGCTCAGTATCGTTTGGGATTGCTGAAGAATTGTGGGAAAGGGACGAGAAAAAGTTACTCTGAGGCGGTAAAATGGTGGGGGGCCGCTTCGCAAAAAGGTAACTCCATGGCCACATTTTTTCTTGGATATATGTATGAGACCGGTTCAGGTGTTAAGAGAGATATGGGCAAAGCAAAAAAATATTATTCACAGTCTGCCAAAAAAGGCAATGTGTTTGCCAAACAGACTATGAGATCTTTGTCGAACTAACCTTTGAACTGGTTAGTTCGAATTTTATGCGGTAATATTTTTTCACTATTCAAGATGTCTGCTGCGCATCAGTAATCATGATATATGATCAGGACAGGTTCTTCGCTAAAGCTTTAGTGTCTCGGCCCGTCCTGATTTTGCATAAAGCTATTTGAAGACATGACTGGCGATTTTTTTATTCGTTTCAGAGTACACATGCCTTGCTGTTCGTTTGTCACTTCTAAGTACGGTCCCTGCTTCTTTCAAAGATGCTACCGACCGTTTCAGCTGGCGGTTTTCCCTTCCCAGGGCTTCTAGTTGAGTATCCATTCCTTTTGCAGCCGCGGCTTCTTCTGAAGATTCGCCTGCCAGCGACTCAACTTGTTGTTTTAACAGGTTGTTTTCTTGTTCAAGATTATTGAGTTGTACTTCCAACTCCCTGGCGGCAGCTGAAGCTTTTTCTGCTTCTAATGAGACTGCAGGCAAGGGCTTAAGAACTTCTTTTCTCAGTTGATTGTTCTCTCTTTCCAGTGCTTCGATGCGAGCTTGCATCTCTTTCGCGTATGAAGCTCTATCTGCTTTTGGAGGTTTGATAGGCTGGAACTCGGCGCCACTCTTTAACTGACTATTTTCTTTTTCCAATGTCTCGAGGCGAGATTCCAGTTTCTCGAACTCATCTACCGGGATCATGACTTTCAGTACTCCAGCATTTACCGATCCCGTCCAGATTAGCAATATTGCCATTATCCCAAATATTCGTTTCATATTAAGTTCTCCTGATTCTTACTTATTCCTTGAAAATTAATGGTTCCTTCCGGGTGTTGCACCGCCATTATTTATGAAACAACTGCATGGGAACAGTCAAACCACGGCTGGAAATATTATAAGGTACTTGGGCATGGTCTAGACTTTCTTTAGAAATTTAATCACTTAATTACATCTAAATAAGAAAGTTAAAGTATATGATACGCGGGGTACATTAACAAAAAAGATATTTATTTAACAATGTTTTATTGCAATTACAGCTTCACTATCTATAGATCCAACTTTTTCAAGTCATTGAGGGAATACACAGTCAGGGATGTTGTGTCCTGATTTTCACTTAGTGAATAATATAATGAAATTCAGGTAAATATGGTGATTTTGTGTATCACTTGTATTTACAAAAAACAGCATATCTTCTAATTAATTCAGGTTGACCGGTCTGGCTAATTAGTCTGAAAAGGTTGTTTGGGATCGATATTAACCCGTAGGAGGTAAGTGATGAAAAGCTATCGTGAAGAGTTATGGTTTGATATTCCAACGCGGAGGGCGTTTGTTAATATTACTCCTCAAGTTGAGACCTGCCTGGGAAAAAGCGGGATTAGGGATGGTTTGGTACTGATAAACGCCATGCATATTACCGCATCGGTTTTCATAAACGATGATGAATCAGGTTTGCACCATGATTACGACGTCTGGCTGGAGAAGTTAGCGCCGCACGAGCCGGTTTCCCAGTACCGTCATA
The DNA here is from genome assembly GCA_030673265.1 of Pseudomonadota bacterium. Lineage (GTDB taxonomy): Bacteria > Desulfobacterota > Desulfobulbia > Desulfobulbales > JAGXFP01 > JAGXFP01. Next base: position 2,813 of record DAOVJK010000225.1, read on the forward strand.
ACGGTTATGAGGATAATGGTGATGCCCACCTGAAGCGGCAGATCATGGGCCGCGAGGTTGTGGTGGCTGTTACCGATGGTCAACTTGATTTTGGAACCTGGGAGAGGATATTCTACGGGGAATTTGATGGTCGGCGGAAAAAAAGGGTGCTGGTCAAGATTATCGGCGAGTAGTCATTAGCCATTGCCGGCAACTATGGCTTGCCTGATGATGGGCCATTTTTTCGCCAATTGTTGCTGGTCTTTGAAGTCGATAGTCATCTTCAGGTTATCCTTTTCAAAGGAAGGTGTGTGCTCGAGCGTTACCCCTTTGGGTAGTTTAAGTTGACCGATTAAGCTGCGGAACTCCTTGGCCGCTTCGGTTAATCTCGGGAAGCATTGGCCGGTTAGCCAGGTCATCAACATGGCGGTTTTTTGGGGAGAATTGGCCTCATTGTGGTTGATAATCTCCAGACATTCCGGCTGGGCGAGAATCGCTGTGATCTGCCGGTTTTGTCGCCGGTGCAGCTCCAGACAATGATCTATCAGTTTTCTCTGGTTTGAGGAACTTAGGCGTAGTTGTTTGATTATCCGGAATAAGGCTTTGCGGTCAGCAGGATCCAGGTCGATAAGTTTGAAAATGGTTTTTAGTTCAAGGCCGCCTTGGTGCAATGACTCCTGCATGTCGTTGTCGAGGGCCTGGATTTTCTCCAGCCTGGCCGGGCTTAGTTGTCTGGTTAACTCAAGTTGCGGGCCGAATTCTTCCTCCGCGATATCTCTGCCAAGAAAATCAACGGCCTTTTGCCAACAGATTGCTTTTTCCAGTGGACTCGCGGGGCGACTGAGCAGGATGTCCTGCAGGGCCACGGTCAGGAGAATAGCAGGTGGAGTCTCGGTCGGCAGGATCAGGCAGTTACAGAAGTTGTTGCCAAGAAGTTGCCGGGCGGCGATGAGGCGTTGGCGGCCGGCAACTATCGTGAATTTACCATGGTCTTTTGGCGTTAGCAGGGGAGGGTGGATGATACCGCACCTTGATACGGAGTCGCGAAGCTGGTCGGATATTCCCTCCCGGTCAACCGGGGCCAGGTTGAACCTCAGGTCATCCAGATCAATCTGGTCAAAGCATGTTTTTTGGTAAAGCGGTTTTATATTCATCTGGTTGCCTGGGATGAGTTAGAATGTTCGTAGCGGCATGGACCGCCATTTTGCAGCAATAATAACGGGCCTTGGCTTTTATTAAAATCTTTTTGTTTATTATGAGTTGGCATGACCAGCGAAATTCGTCTTGAGAAGAACTGGCTTAACGAGTATCCGCAAACCATCCGTTTGGCGCTGAAGAATCTGGCCGGACGTTGCCGGGAGCTTTATGTGGCAGGCGGCGCGGTGCGGGACTGGTTGAGCGGGAGCATGGCCGCCGACCTCGATCTTGCCGTGGCCGGAGACGGGATTGCGGCGGCCCGATTCTTTGCCGCCGAGACCGGCGGCGTCTTCGTATTGCTCGATGAACAGGAAGGGGTCGCCCGGGTGGTGGTTGATGACCTGTCCGTCGATATAGCCTCTTTCAGAGAGGGAACCGCCAATATTATCGATGATCTGTTCCGACGTGATTTCTCCATCAATGCTATGGCGGTGGCTGTAGATCCGGCGACCGGCACCCTGCTGGAGCCTTTTACTCTGCTTGACCCCTTGGGGGGCGTGGCCGATCTTGAGCAGGGTCTGGTAAGAGCGGTATCCGCCGAGGTCTTTGAGAATGATCCACTCCGCTTGCTCCGGGCTTATCGCTTTGCCGCGTGTTTGTCCTTTACCATTGAGCCGCAGACATTGAGGTGGATAGAAGCAAATAGCAATTTGCTAACGCGCCCTGCTCCCGAAAGGATCCGCTATGAGCTTGAGGCGATTATGGCCTCGGACCGGGCTGCTGACGCCTTTGCCCAAATGAATGAGACCCGGCTTCTCGGGGAGATCTTGCCGGAGCTGCTCGCGGGTGTGGGTCTGGAGCAACCGGCCAGTCATCATCTTGACGTCTTCAATCATAATATGGCCGCCCTGGCTGCCATCGAAAGAATTATTGCTGATCCGGCGGCCCATTTCCCGGATCATCGCGGCCATTTCCAGGATTATCTTGCCGTTGCAAAGCATCCTGTGTTGCTGAAGTGGGCCGCCCTGTTCCATGACCTCGGTAAGCCCGAGACTTGCGGAACCAGAGAAGATGGTCGTACGACCTTCTATAATCATGATCGGGCCGGAGCGCGAATCTTCACCGCCATCGCCCGCCGTTTGCGCTGGAGTCGTGAGCATCTCCAGACCGTGGCCAAACTGATTGACTTGCATATGTACCCCTTTCATCTAAGCAATGCCATCCAGAATACCGGCATTACGCCCCGGGCCTGTCTAAGGTTGGTTAAGGCGGCCGGCGATGACCTGCCGGGACTTTTTCTATTGGCCATGGCCGATAGCTTGGCCTCGCAGGGGCCTTTACGGCCGCCGTCTATGGAAGAGAATCTGGCCGATTTATATG
>DAOVJK010000181.1 GCA_030673265.1 Pseudomonadota bacterium
GCAGGGTGACCTTCTCGGCATAAAGATAACTTTCTATGTAGCCGGGAATACCTGCCGAGGCTGAAGTCTTGAGGAGGCCGGGGCAGACGGCGTTGAAGCGGATATTGGAAAAAGCGGAGAAGCTTTTAGCCAGGAAGCAGATGGAAGACTCCAGGGCGGCTTTAACCGGTGCCATATAACCGTAGTTTTCCGCAGCCATTCTGGTGGTTGAGATGGAGATGGTAAGTAAAGAGGCCTCATCGGCCAGTAGATCTCTGAAGTGCTTGGCTATGGAAATAAAAGAGAAACAAGAGATATCGATGGCCTGGAGAAAATCTTTCTTAACGGTCTCGTGAAACGGCCTGATACCCTCTGAGTAATTAGCAAAGGCGATTGAATGGACTATCCCGGATAATTTACGGCCAGCCAGGTCGGCCTTAATTTCCTGACTCACCTTAACAATATTTTCTTCATACTCGACATCACAGATATAAACTCTGGAGTCAGGGAAGAGTTTCTCGGCAGCCGCAATCCGCTGCTCGGAGCGAACCACATGAATAACCTCAGCACCCTCTTCGACTAGAACCTTGCCAATTGCACAGGCCACGGACTTGCGATTGGCCAATCCAAACAAGACAAAGGTTTTACCCTCAAGTTTCAAAAAACCCATCGGCATCATTCTCCTACCATTGAACAGGCAAATTCAACCTGGACTGCGGTTTTGCCCGCCACTTGCAAGCGACCTTTCATAAACCAGGCGGGACCGACCTTCTCCTTAAATTTTACCTGCATATTAATGGTATCGCCCGGTTTTACTTCTCGTTTGAACTTGGCAGCAATTATTCGGGTCAGTACCGGGAACTGGTTGGTTTTGACGCCTTCCCCCTTAATAAGATCTGAGATCAGCAAGGCCCCGGATTGAAAAATGGCCTCGCAAAGGATAACGCCAGGCATCAGGGGATGATCTGGATAATGACCGACAAAGATATCAAGATCAGCCGGGATGTCTTTTTCAGTTTCGATTGAGTCGGTTGTTTGCCCAGTTATCCTGTCCACCCAGAGAAATGGCGGCCGATGGGGGATGCGCTGATATATCTCTTCTTTATAGTCCGCCATTTACATCCAAGACGCTGCCGGTAATATACGCTGCTTTTTCAGAGGCCAGGAAAAGGACACTATCTGCTACCTCTGCCGGTTTGCCGAAACGGCGCATGGGCACCACTTTTTTATACTCTTTGAGCTGATCGTCGTTCAGATCATCAAGCAGTTCCGTATCAATGAATCCGGGAGAAACGCAGTTTACGGTAATTTTCCTCTTGGCGGTCTCTTTGGAGAGCGATCGCATCATGCCGATCTGGCCCGCTTTCGAAGCCGAGTAGTTGGCCTGACCGGCGAAACCAAGGTGGGCCATCGGTGAGGTTATGAAGATGATGCGGCCGTATTTCTTCTTCAGCATCAGGAGCACGGCCTGTTTAGCCATATTAAAGGTACCGGTCAGGTTGACATCGATGACCCGTTGCCAATCCTCCTGCTTCATCATGGCCGTCACTGCGTCCCGGCGGATGCCGGCATTGGAGACCATGATATCAATTGAGTCAAATTGCTCTTCGATCTGCTGATATAATTTCTCAACCGCCAGATGATCCGCCACATCGCAGCGATGAAATTGCAAACGCTCGCCCCAGTTGCCTTCCTCGCTGAACTTCCGGGCATCCTGGTCATTTGAACCATAGGTGCCGATTACCGTAGCGCCTGCCTCTAGAAAGGCCTCGGCAATAGCCCTGCCTATTCCTCTGGTAGCGCCGGTTATGAGCGCTTTCTGTCCGCTAAAATCCATAACTTAAGTTAACTCCTCAGGTAAGCGTCCGCATCGTTGGCAACAATGACCCCATAATTTATGGCGCCAAGCCAGCCGGACATAATAATCCCGACCGAGCCCACGTGAAAAAGACCCTTGACGTCATTGAACAGGGAGCGAGACACCTCAAGTCCTTCGAATTTAGTACCGAAAGAAGAGCCTTTGGTGTGCAGAGTATAGCGCTGGAAGGTTCTGGGTGTTGCCGCTTCAAGCCAGTCACATTTCTGGCGGATATCCGGGATGTACCTTTCCAGATCGACCAGAGATCTTTCGATCATCTTCTTCTTCTCATCCTTATAGAGTTCTTCGGGGAGATTAGCCCAGTCATCGAACCGGCCATTCATCGAGGCCACAACGGTATAACGATCATGCCCCGGTCTGGTTTTGGGATAATAGAGGGAAAAAGTTCGGCTGCGGGTTTCAATATCAAGCATTTCATCAACATCGTATACCGGTGCCGTGGAAGTAAAGAGGAGATCGCCGATATCATCAAGCTTCTCTCCCTCCCTGATGCCCATATAAACCTGACAGCTGGAGTTATTTACCTTGACCGGTTTGATCTTTTCAAGAAACTCCGCCGAGAATGACTCCCGACCGGCCAGATCTTCAATAGTGTTGAGGATGCCGGCATTAGAGACAACGCAGGAAGTTTCGATCAAACGGCCATTGACTATGACTCCCCTCACCTGCTTCTGATCGATAACGATTCGCTCAACCCTTGAGTTGGTGCAGATGGTAACGCCGTTCTTTTCCAACTCTTCGACCATCATGCCGATCAGTTTATCGGTGCCGCCGCTGAAGGTGAAAACCCCCTTATTCATGAAATTCGAGAAAACTATGCCATAGGTGATGGCCGGGTCGTCAAAGTTTGAGCCGTTGGCGTAACTTATCGGTTCCATCAAGAGCCGATGAACATCGCTACGACCGGGAAAGAACTGCTCAAAAAGCTCCCGGGTGGTCATGGTCCGGTCATCATAGAAGTTCATGCCGGCCACCGTATTGAAAAAATCGTCGACCGAAGAACGGGGCACTTTGAAATGGTTAGTCAGAATCGAAGTGAAATCTTCCTTGTCGAAAGTGGTTTTGATCGTGAACTGGGGGTTATCGAAGACAATGTTCTTAAGCTGGACAATGGAATCCATTATGGCTCGATTCCAGTACTTACGACAGGTTTTTAACATCCCATGCGGGAAACCGTGCAAGGAGATGTCGAAAATATGACCCTTACGTTTAAACCAGGTTGCCAGGCCGCCAAGGCGATGGTGGTGTTCAACCAGCAGGATTTTATGGCCGGCATTGGCTAGACGATTGGCGGTAGTCAGACCACCAAGGCCGGAACCGACCACTACTACGTCATAGACATCTGCAGCTTTATCAATCGAATTATAAGGCATGATCATCTTTCTTCAAAAATATGATTATTTACCATTGTTACCCCGGAAAGCATGGCCCCGACTATCCCTAAATATCCCTGGTCGGTCCCGGCCACAAAAAGGTTTGACAGCGACGTCAGCCCATCTCTGAGCTTGATCGGGCTCCCGTAGATCGCACCTTTAGCTTTACCGGTAAACTTTTCAATGGTGATTGGCGTAAAAACATCCTGATATAATACGTTTTCCTGATAATTCCCAATGATTTCCCTAATCGTTTCTGCAGAACGGGCCGCCCAAAGGGTCTTCTGAGCTTGGTATTCATCCGGTTCGAAAGAGTCCCGGAGGTCATAGTTGGCCGGATGGGTGACCCGGAGCTGGAATTCATCACCCGCTGGCAGGTCATGGAAGTTTTCCGGAAAGCAGATGACCCCGCAATTTACATTGACCGCTTCATCCGGGCGACGATAATCGAAAGGTTCATCCAAATTATAAAAGATGATGGTCTCATCACACCTTAGTTTTTGACGACAACTAACCGGCAGCACATTGATGATCTCGACAAAACTCATCCGGCCCTTGAATTTATCCATTTCGGAGGCGTTACTATTGCTTTGATCCATGAATTTCAAGGTCGCCGGATAACCGGCGGTTGAAATGACCTGCTTGGCCCCGATCTCCTCGCCTGATTCGAGAATAACGCTACTGACCGTATTGCCGCTGGTCTCGAAACGTGCAACCGGGGTCCTGAATCTAATTTCACCACCGAGAGCGCGGTAATGCTCAAGCAGCATATCGAGGAAGTCTTTGATCGTGCCGGCCGGCCGGAAGAATCCTTCCAGAAAAACTGACTGGAACATGATGACAAACTGATCGAAATCCATATCATGCTCATTACAGTTGCCGTACATCATTAATGGCCAGAGTAACATGTTCATTAGTCGTTCGTTAACCAGGATTTCAGCCAATTTCCCTTTGGCCGATGTCCAGGGTCTGCTCACGAAAGGATCGTGGTTTCTAATCTGCTCAACAAGGGCCTTGAATCGCTCCGTAGACTCAGGAAATAGCCGGTCAACTTCCGCAAACAGCAGATTAAGATCATTGGAGAACGACAGAGATAACTTGTCTGGAAAATAGATGGTGGAACGAAGTTGTTGGTGGGTTGTGAAATTTTTACGGGAAAGTTTAAGCTGACGGAATAAGCGATTGAGGGGCGCCGCCTTAAGGGACGGAGGCGCAAAATTTGTCATGGCGTGGAGACCGGTTTCAAGAAGACGACCTTGCCGGTAATAATAAGAATTAAGGCCGCCGGGAATTGAGTGCTTCTCGAGAATCAGGACTTTATAGCCAAAACGGGCCAGACGAATACCAGCAGCCAGTCCGGAAAGACCGCCGCCTATGATTACCTGATCGTAAATCACGAATAATCTTATACGTCCTTCAGGCGAGGCTCCAGGTAATTTACGCAACTGGTCAAGGATGCCAGTTCGGGGTAATCCGCCTCCGGAACCTGGAGTTGGTATCTCTTCCGAAGCTCCATTACAATGTCAAGGAAATCCATGGAATCGAGATCCAGTTGGTCACGTAAAGGCAAATCTGGACTGATGCTTTTGACATCAGCATCCTCATCAATATCCTGAATGATCTCTACTATAACGTCTTTGATCTGGTCCCTTGTCATCTATTATTCCCCAATTATCAGAAACATTCTTGTTGATTTGAGTGCTTCTGGAGCATGATTTCAGTCAAAATTCAATTTATTGAGTTCCGAAAGCGAGCTATATTAGCATAAATAAATAATTTGTAAATCAGTGAGTTAATCTATTTACATTTTTTTATGATAACCACGGAATTGATCCCGACCATACCAAATGAATTATTAAGAATAGTGTTGATCTCATCGAGCTTTACAGCCTTATTGGCCACGATATTGGGCAGCTCACATTCCGGATCCAGATCATCAAGATTAATGGTAGGGTGGACCATATTATCCTCAAATGAAGGAAGGTTCCCGGCCAGTTCGAGAACCCCGGCAGCCCCCATGGCATGCCCGATGATACTCTTAGTATTATTAATGTAAGTTGTCGGTGAATTACCGAATACTTCCCGAATGGCCCGACACTCTTCAATATCGCCCTGTTTGGTGCCGGTGGCGTGGGTATTGACTATATCGATATCATCAGGGGTCAGCCCAGCCTTAGTCAGCGCCTTGTGCATGCACTCGACCTGACGGGGGCCATATGGCAACACGAAGTCGCGGGCATCGGAATTCATGGCATATCCGACCACTTCCCCGTATATTTTGGCACCGCGCTTTCTGGCCCTTTCCAGAGTTTCTAAAGTGTATAGACAGGCCCCTTCGGAAATTACTATACCATCTCGGTCATTATTAAAGGGCCGACAGGCCTTGCCAGGATCACTATGGCTAGCTAGAGCGCCCTGGGCTCGGAAACTGGCAAAGATCCCGAAGGAACCGATACTCTCGGAGATGCCACCGCACAGAGCCAGATCGACCTCTCCCAATCTCAGCATCTGCACCCCTTGAATCAGAGCGGCATTACCCGCCGCACAGGCAGCACCGATCGAGTAATGGGGTCCGGTAATCCCCAGACTCATGGTGATCTCACCGGCCGGGTTATTGAGGACGGTACGGGGATTATGGTGGTGGGTCCAGTAATCCAGATTGAAATCGTATTGGCTGACGTTATAAACCTCGTTCTCGGTCTCCACGGTGCCGTGCTCGGTCAGCCCGACATAGACCCCGGTCCTGTCCGGATCATACAACCCGGAGCCAAGGTCGATCCCGGCATCGTTGAGGGCTTCATGGGCTACGTAAACGCCCAGACATCCGGCTCTGGTACCACGTTTATTATCCTTCTTCTTGCGGTATTTTGTTTCAGGGAATGTGCAGACCCCGGCCGGGACTTTGCCAATATAGCGCAGATCAATTTCGCTGATGCCGCTTTGTCCGGCAAGGAGTCGGGCTCGGTAATCGGTAAGATTATCGGCATTGGGGGCGGCAAGGCCAACCCCGGTTATTACTATTCTTTGCTTGTCTGGGTTGTCAGTCATCTAAATATCCTGTTGATTGAAAAATTAGGAATATAGCGGAGATAAAATCTTATGTCGATATTAACATCGAAAATACTTCGGTGAACTCCATTATCAAAACAAAACCATTATTGACCGAAAACTCTCATATAGTTGAAATCATCTTAAGATTATTCATTTACATTATTATCTTGGATCCTTTTTCAACAATCTTCAATTAGCGGAGCCTATTCTTCTCGAAGATCACTTAGCTGAAC
>DAOVJK010000080.1 GCA_030673265.1 Pseudomonadota bacterium
GAGCTTCGGCAAGGGAAAGATGGGGCCGGCGAGGTTGAGCCGTTCCTGCCAGATATTCGCTTTTTCGTGGCTGTGCAGGAGAAGCACCGTTTGCTCTACGCAGCCGTCCAGGACCCCTGCCCCTGGCATGGCGATCAGACTGTCGTCAGCGACGATGATCAAATCCGGCCGGGTGATGATGCCGCGCTCATTGATGGTAGTCCGGGTCGCCCGCACATAGGCAAAGATCGGCGCACCACGCCGCTCGGCCCCGTAGCGCGGGGCATCCTGCACCTCGTAACCTTCAAGAAAGAAGGCCGTGCCGAGAATGCGACTGGCAGTTTTCATGCCTTGGCCGCCGCGGCCGTGAAAGCGAATACGATACATGGCCTCTCCTGTTCCCTGTTCATGGTCGAACCATCTCTTCGCCCGGCGTTAAAAAAAACAACGCCAGCCATAATGGTCAGAAAATACTCCAGCGCTTCAACTCCATAGCTTTCCTCAGCCGTCTGCTGGCCAGCCGGATGGCTGCCTCACGGGGCAGGATCTTCTTCCGCTTAGCCTCTTCAAGGACCTGCTGGCTATTGTCGGTGATTTTCTCGGCGATGGCTTCCAGGGCCGCGGTTTGGGAAGAGCCGTGGTACTCCATGGCCGCGCAGATCACGCCGCCGGCATTGGCGATAAAGTCAGGCAGACAGAGGACGCCTTGTTCATGGAGGTATTTCTCCGCCGCCAGGGTCAGGGGGATATTGGCGCCCTGGGCCACCAGTTTTGCCTTGAGCCGCGCAACGTTGTCCTCCCGCAGCACATCGGGCCGGGCGGCCGGCACCCAGATCTCACATTCCAGATCAATGACCCGGTCACGGTCAAGCTTCTCTCCCGTAGAGTAATCAAGCACACTGCCGCCTTCATCCTTCAGCTTGCTCAGCTCTTCGACATTGATGCCATCCGGAGCATATAAGGTGCCCTTAGAGTCGGCCGCCCCCACCAAGAGCGCCCCCTGGTTAGCCAGAAAACGGGCTGTGTGCTTGCCAACTGCCCCAAAACCCTGGACGACCAAGCGGGCGCCGGCAAGGTCAAAATCACAGTATTGTTGGGCCACCTCCACGGCATGGCACAGCCCCCAGCCGGTGGCGCCGATCCGGTCCAGCGGAATGCCGCCGATTTCGCAAGGTAAGCCCACCGAGCGGCCGATCTCATCCTTGACCCAGGCCATGCAATCTTCATCGGTGCCCATGTCCGGGCCAAAGATATAATCTGCTTCATTGCGGAGGGCATAGGCGAAGGCGCGGATCAATTGCTCTTTTTGGCAGCGATCCATCTTGGGATTGCCATAGAGAACCGATTTGCCGCCCCCGTGCGGTAAACCGGCCGCAGCATTTTTCATGGTCATGGCCCGGGCCAGTCTGGCGCACTCCTCGGTACTTACATCTTCAGCCATCCGTAAACCGCCGATGGAGGGGCCGGTGGCCACATTGTCTACTACCAGGACACCCTTTAAGCCAAGAGCTGGTTGCGAGATATGAAGTACCTTGGCAGGACCCAGTTCATCACCTAAAGCAAAGATATCTTCCAATGTCTATCGGCTCCTGTCATTTTGAAAGGAAAGTCCGCGCCTGGAGGATCTTTTATTCGCAGTTATATAGCAGGGACAGAAGAATACGGGGCGCGCCTCTTTGTTTCAGTACATCACAGGAAATCTGCGGTTGTCAAACTGAATCTGCCGGGCAGCAAGGCTTTGGGGCTCCATGGCAGGTCAGGGAATTGTTCCCTGGATTGCTTTATTCAGCGGTGCTGACGAATGATTGGGCGAAAAGGTCTATCTCGGGTAGATTGCTTCAGAGCATAGGTTCAGGGGCGGTTTAAGCTGGTGGCCAATAATTAAGTGAGATGTACCTGGATTTGTCATAATCCAAGACCTGGCCCACATGCATGATAGATCCCATGAAGGAAGGCTTTAAATGAAAAAAATATGCGTTCTGATGTCGCTGTGTTTTTTATTGCCGCTATCAGCAAATGCGGAAAATAAAACACCGGCAGATAATGGCCAAGAGGCATTGTTGCAGAGTTATGAAGCAAACAGACTTGGCTGGACCTTTGACGACAACGATGTCGGTTATATGGATTTCACCTTGTCTCTGATGTACCCGATATTTTTGAGCCTGAAAAAGGCTGAAGTGGCCAAGGCTGAAGAAAACAACCCTGGTTTTTTGACCAAATACCTGCGGCCGATACCTTATCTGGCCTTTACCGGCCGTTTCGGTCAGTATCTTGCGACCCGCAAATCCTCGCCGGTTATCGGCAAGAGGTTTAATCCGAAACTTTTTCTAAGATTTTTTACTTCCAAAACCGTAAATAGCTACCTTGATCTTGGCTTTGCTCACGAGTCAAATGGCCAGAGGATTGACTCGCTCACAGCATATCAGGACTTGCGTGATGACTTTGTCAGTGAGGATGAAGATTCGGATTTTGCCAATGACTATATCAGCCGGGGTTGGGATTATTGGGAAGTGGCCTGGTATAAGAATTTCAACGGGATTGAAGATGATTCTGAGAACGGTTTTTCGACCCATCTCAGTCTGAAATATTTTATGGAATATGGATATCTGCAAAAAGACGCTGAGGAATACAACTCCTGGGAGAACTCCAGCTACGGCAAGCCGCGGAAGGAGGTTGATGGCATAACAGTTAGATTTTCCTACAAGAGACCGCTCAGGGATATGTTCAAACTTTTCGATACGGTGCCGATTGGCTTCGGTGGCCAGAACATAATTTTTACCACCGGCTATAATAATGCTTTCACCAATAACACCCTCAGGGGGGAATGTTGGATAAGAATAGGTTCTCTGCCGATACTGCTCTGGGTCTCTGAAGGGTATAATAGTGATCTGATCGATTATTACCAGCGGGTCAGAAGCAGCGGGTTTTGCCTGTATCTGAAAACTTACTAGACAAGGGACAGTGGTTTTTTTGTGTTTTAGCAGATCGGGGTCGGGCCGAAGAAGTTAACCCTGCTGAGGATTGACAACTGAATCTAAATTCGGTTGATAATAATTTGGTGTGGCGCCTCCCGGGATTCCGAAATGCAGGGAGATTGTTCTGCATGTAGATTGATGGTAATTGTTGATTGTATTTCTGTCGGTTAAGTTGGTTGGAGTAGAGCAGAATCGGGGGCGCGAGAATCAAGAGCATACTTGAGCCACCTCTATTTTCAAGGATATCCATTTAGCGCGGAGCTATTATGCCTATTGAATTTAAATGTTTTTTCTTTGTCACGATCAAGAAAATCTTCACCGGCGTTGCTTTTTTATTTTCTTTAATGGCCATTAATGTTGGGGTATTGTTTTTTCCGCATGTTGCTCTTGCTGCTGATATTGTTCTTGATTTCGGAGTCTATACCGCAGACAAACCTACTTCTGTAGCCCGGCAATTCCGACCGATATTAAGTGCCATTGAATCAGAACTGAGCAAGACACTGGCAAAATCTGTCATAATAAGATTGCAGGTGTCAACGAGCTATGAAGACGGTATTCAAAATCTTGTAAATGGGAAAGTGGATTTCGCCAGGTTTGGAGCTGCTTCATATATTGAAGCAAAAGAAGCTAATCCAGAAATCTCTATCCTTGCCATGGAGAGCAAAAAAGGCGGTAAACAATTTTCAGGGATTATTTGTGTTGCTAAAGACAGCCCGATTCAGGCAGTAAGCGATATTAAGGGAAAACGCTTTGCCTTTGGCAACGAACGTTCAACAATCGGTCGATATCTGTCTCAATTATTACTCCTGCAACACAACATCAAGGCCTCTGATTTGTCTGCGTATAATTATTTAGACCGTCATGACAAGGTCGGGACTGCAGTTGCTATGGGCAGTTATGACGCAGGGGCATTGAAAGAAAGCACTTTTGAAAAATTGGTCGCTAAAGGAGAACCTCTGCGCCCCCTTGTTTCTTTTCCAAATGTTACAAAACCCTGGCTCGCCAAGGGTACCCTTCCGGCAAACATCCATCAGGCACTACGCCAGGCCCTGCTTGAGTTAAAGGATCAAAAATCTTTAAAGTCTTTAAAAAAGGACGGATTTCTGCCGGGAAGTGATGCCGATTATGACATAATCCGCCAAGCAATCCTTAAAAACCCTGGATTTTTCAAATAATTAAATGAAGAGAATAATCAATAAATTAAGATCGCTATCTCTCTGGAAGCAAATAATTGTTGTTTTCCTCATAGCTACCACCGTCATCGTTTTTCTGGCCGGCTGGTTAGCGCGTGGGTTTGAAACAAGATTTCTTTTGGAGAATTTGCGACGGACCAACCATAATACTTCTGCGATGCTTTCCGCAGCATCTATTGATGCGATTATTTCCGAAGACCGGCCTCTTTTGCAGACTGTTATTGATCAAGCTGTCGCTAATGGCACGCAAATTTTTTCAGTAAAAATTGAAAATGAACAAGGACTTACTCTGGCGGGCTGGCAAAATACTACTTTCACGCCAGAGTTTCCCCAGATGGCATTTTCAGAAGATGTGATTTTTGAAGAAGAACTCTTTGGCCAAATCAAGATAGAGTGGCTGGTGGACGATGCTTATGGGGTAATTGAAAATCATGTGCAACAGGTCCGGTTTTTCATTGGCGGGATACTTTTGCTGCTGACAATCATTATTGCATTCGGTGTCCACAGACTGACTGTCCGTCCCATCCTGCAAATCTATCAGAAGCTTAGAGAGTTTGGCGATGGGCAACATAATTCAAAGCTTGTTTTGTCGGCATCACCTGAACTGCTGAACTTAGCTGAATCCGTTAATATGTTTGGAGATTTGCTTCATCTCCAGAAATCCTACCGGGATGAATTGACTCAACAGGTGGAAGAACGCACCCATGAATTAAAAGATAGTAATGAACAACTCCAGCAGGAAATTGATGAGCGCAAACAAGTTGAGGAAATCCGTGTGCAATTGGAATCGCAGCTTCGTCAATCCCAAAAGATGGAAGCTTTAGGTACCTTGGCTGGTGGCATTGCTCATGATTTCAATAATATTCTGCAGGCCTTATCTGCTATAATTGAGCTCGTACGGCACAAATTACCAGCGGGAACCTCTCTGCAAGAGCAGCTCAGTAAAGCCACTGGCCAGTTAGATCGCGGCAAGCAGCTGGTCAGCCAAATACTTGTTTTTTCTCGTAAAGACAATCTCGAAAAGGACAAAGTAGATATTGTCTTGCTGGTAAAAGATTCATTGAAAATGATGCGTGAAATCTTACCGGCAAGTATTGAGATCAGGGGAAATATTGAAAATTTCTCAGGAGTCGTTTTCGGCAATGCTACGCAACTTTCGCAGATAATCATTAACCTGTGTACTAATGCCGGGCATGCCATGAAAGAGAGTGGCGGCGTTCTGGATGTACGCCTTAAAACGATCGATATTGATGAAGATCAAAATAATTATGTGGGTTTAAATAATGGAAAGCACATCCATTTAACGATAGGTGATAACGGAACAGGCATTTCTTCAGAAATCATAGAACTTATCTTCGATCCCTTTTTCACGACTAAACCTGTTGGTGAAGGAACAGGTCTGGGCCTCTCGGTAATTCAGGGTATTGTAAGAAAACATCATGGCATTATTACCGTGGAAAGCGAAACTAACGAAGGCACCATATTTAATGTCTTGTTGCCTTTAACCGAAGCAACTGAAAGAGCGGAAAGCAGTAACCCTCTAAAAATGAAAGAGCCCCCATTCTCTCGGGGAACAGAGCATATCCTGCTTGTTGATGATGAGCTTGATATTGCAGAGACCACAGCAAAACTCCTGGAACATTTAGGATATCAAGTAACTAGAATGTATTGCAGTCGTGATGCATTAGCGTTATTTCGCACAAACTCCCATCAATTTGATCTTGTCTTAACCGACCAGATCATGCCCCTGATGAGTGGCATAGAGTTGACCCAGGAAATTCTTGCTATAAAACCTGACATCCCTGTCATTCTTGCCTCGGGTAATACTTCGTTGGCCTCCGAGGATATTGCCAAGGCAGGCATTCGTGCTCAATTGCACAAACCATATCTAATGAGGGAATTAGGGGAGACTATTAGAGACGTATTGGATTAATTTAATTAGCCTAAAATCTGATTAATTTGACTCCTGGGATTTCAGTCGTAGAGGTTGTCTCGTAATTCAGTGCTTTGTGGGGGGGCAGAGAAAAAATGAACAAAGCCGCAACCTCTGCGGGATTTGAGCTGGGGATAATAATTAAGTAAGGTATTCCAGGAGTTTTGCTGAATTGATTAGTAGAGCAAAAAACTTTTTCAGCTTGGCGCTGGGCGCATTGATTCTGATCCTGGCCCTGGCTTGTCAAGACCAGCCGGCCAATAATGTTGGGGACTGCCAACCTACAGCCTATGACGAGATCGGCCCCTTTTATCGGCCAAATGCCCCGCTTAGATCAACCGTCGGCAAGGGCTATCTCCTCGAAGGTAGGGTCCGGTCGGTCAGCGGCTGTCAGCCCCTGCCGCGAGCCACCATCGAATTCTGGCTGGTCAATGAACAGGGCGAATATGATAAGGACCATCGGGCCACGGTGATCGCCGACCGGCAAGGCAGATACCAGTTCGAGAGCAACCGACCGAGCGACTATGTGGGCCGGTTGCCCCATATCCATATCAGGGTTGCCGGCCAAGGTCACGAAACCCTGATTACCCAACACTATCCGGAAAAGGGCAAAGCTACTGCCCGTTTCGATATGTTCCTGGCGGAATCAGTGACGGCTGGGGACTGGAAGGTACTGGAGCCTTTTCTTGCCCGGTAGTTAAATCAAGGACGTTCTCCACTAGCCAATCTCGTTGCCTTAGCTAAGTGCATTACCACCAGCAACATCGCCCCTACGATCAATCCGGCAACCAGCTCAGCAGCCAAAGGGGGGATGGGCGCCAAAGCGTGGTGAACCGCCTCGATGTTGTGCACAAACATTCCTCCCCCAACCAGCAACATCGCAACGGTGCCGATGATGCCCAGCAAACGAATAACTCTCGGTAGCGAAGCCACCAGGAGTTCTCCGCCGAATCGCATGCTGCGTGCGCCAAAGCCCTTTACGGATGCCGCACGTTCAATCAGATAACACCCGGTGTCATCCATACGCACCAGAAGCGCCACCAGACCGTAGACTCCAACTGTTGCAAGCAGGGCGATAATACTGACAACCATGACCTGGATAGTTAACGTCTGCTCAATCACCGTCTCCAGCGCAATGACAACAATCTCGATTGAGAGAATGAAATCGGTACGTACCGCTGCTTTGATCTTTGCGGCTTCACGCTGCACAATCTCGTGCGGAGCCTCCGATTCCTCCTTGGCAATGATCTTTATCGTCTCGTGCCCAACGAACCACTCATAGACCTTTTCCGTTCCCTCGAAACTGAGATAGGCACCCCCAATCAGCAATATGGGCACAATCAACCAGGGCATGTAGGCGCTCAACAAGAACGCAACAGGTAAAATAATCGCTTTGTTGAGTAGCGAGCCTTTGGTAATCGCCCAGATAACCGGCAGTTCCCGCGAAGCATGAAAGCCGGTCGCTTTCTCGGCATTTACCGCCAGATCGTCACCTAGGAGCGCTGCCGTTTTTTTTGCAGCAACCTTGCTCATTACTGCGGTGTCATCGAGCAGCATCGCCACATCATCAAGAATCGCAAAAATTCCACTTGCCATAACTTTAAACTCTTATCCGTACAGGTGTTTATAGATACCCTTTGCGGATGCCGTTAAATAACGGGCATCCAGTTTAATGACATTCTTCACGGTCTCATATTTTCTTATCGTTTATTCACATAACTTAATAGCTTTTCAGCAAAACATCATGGCCAACGACTTAATTAACTAACAACCAAGGATTGCTCATCTAAAAAAAGGGGTAAGTGCCGGTTTGAAGCATGTTGCCAATATTTGTTGGTTGGGCCACCCCAGATGTGACCTTATCCTTTGATTAGACTGAGTTCCGACTCCTGAAATTTCCGGCCTAAGCCCGTTAGACTCCGAGTAAGACAAGGGATAAGACCCGCCGGGTTTTTTAGTTGCCTTTTTACGGCCAGGACCGCAGTTAAAAATTAAAATTACCTTTTATGAAGAGTTTGTTGTTTAAGAAGATGTTTATTTGTAATAATAAGTAGATAGGATCTCAAATATCTTCGAGGGAGAAAAAATGTTGACTCGCATTTTTGCATTAGTTTTTACCTTGTGCCTATTGCCATTCGCCCCGGAAGCTTTCGCTGGGGATTCTCTTTTGTTGTGGATTCATCCATATTTACCGGCCACCGAGCTGGTCAAACGCTTTACGCCTCTGACAACTTATTTAAGTGCCGAGCTGGGTGTGACGGTTGAGATCAGAATCAAGAAAAGCTATCAGGCCCATATTGATTTTGTCGCTAGAGATCAGGCCGATCTCGCCTACTTGGGGCCGGTCAGTTACTTAAGGGCTTTCAATAAGACCGCTCCCCAGCCCCTTCTCGCCAGGCTCGAGGTCCGGGGGAAGCCGGTTTTTCATGGAATGATCATTGTCCGGCAGGATTCTCCCATACAGAAATTAAGTGATCTCAACGGTAAAAGTTTTGCTTTCGGGGATCCCAATTCGACTATGAGTCATATTGTTCCCCGTGCCCATCTCAAAAAGGCTGGCATTGGCCTTGAAAGTCTCAGCCGGCATGAATTTCTGGGATCCCACCATGATGTCGCCCTGGGAGTTCTCGGCGGATATTTCGATGCCGGCGGGGTCAAAGAGGAGGTTTTTTACGAATATGAGAAAAGGGGGTTAAGGGTCCTGGCAAAAAGCCCGCCGATTTCAGAGCATGTCTTTATGGCCAGATCCGATCTGGCGCCCGAACTGGTTGAGCGTTTGCGGAAGGCTTTCATGGCGGTCAATCAAGATCCCCAAAAAGATAAAATCTTAAAATCCATAAAAAAATCGGTTACCGGATTTGCCCCGGTGGTTGACCGAGACTATGCCGAGCTACGGGAACTTATGAAATTCGCCGAGTCGTTATGAGCCAAAAATCCTTCAAAAGTATTTACATCAGGGCTGTTGGTGCCATGATGTTATCGCTATTGTTTTTCCTGGCCGGTATTGATTGGTTTCTCATTAACATGGAGCGCCAAAACCGGTTGGCCGAGACCAAAACCATTCTTAAGTATGAACTGGATGAGTCGGCCACACTTCTGGTTGAGCCGCTCTTGAAATTTAAGTTTGCCGATATTGAACAGTTTATTCACCTGTGGTCGAAGAACCATAAAGACGTCATCAGCTTTAAAGCGATAACCCCTCAAGGCTTGCTTTTCACCGATTTTCAGAGAGAAACGGATAGTATTTTCCGGTTGGTTGAGGAAAAGAAAATCGTCTTTGAAGGCCGGCATCTCATGACCCTGATCTTGGAAAAAGATTATTCCGAAACCGAGGCCATGCTGGCCCAACTGCGTAATTTCTCTATAGTCACGTCCTTGGGCATAACTTTTATTTTTGGGGTGGTCCTCTGGTTCATTTTCAGGTTTCTGGCCATCCGGCCCTTGGAATCTGAAATATGCCGCCGACAGCAGGCGGAAGAGGCACTTCAGGAAATCAACTTGAAACTGGAGGAGAAGGTCCGGGTCAGAACTAATGAGATTGAGAAAAAAAATCTGGATTTACTCGATGAGATCCGGGAGCGTGAGAGTGCGGAGCGAAGTCTTTCTGCCGAGAAGGAGCAGTTAGCCATTACCCTGCGCTCGATAGCTGATGGGGTTATCACAACTGATGTCAATGGTGATATTGTTTTGCTGAACAAGGTGGCTGAAAGACTCACCGGCTGGGGTCAGGAAGAAGCTGCTGGCAAAAATGTCAGCGAAGTTTTCCAGATCGGGGGTGAAACGAGTGGTGAAAATATCAAAAACCCGGTGGATCTAGCTCTTGATGATGGTCAGATCACAAGCATTGATAATTCCACTTTGATAACTAGAGAGGGTAAGGAGATAGCCGTTGCCGACAGCGGGGCGCCTATCCGTGATAAGAAGAGTCGTATTGTCGGGGGGGTCTTGGTTTTCAGGGATATTACTGATAAGTTGAGAACAGATGAAGAACTTCTCAAGATGAAAAAACTGGAGTCAGTCGGGGTCCTGGCTGGAGGGATAGCGCATGACTTTAACAATCTTTTGACGGCCATAATAGGCAATATAAATCTGGCTGGCCGGCTGGTAACCCCGGAAGACAAGATTGCCCAGCTGCTTGCCGGTGCTGAGAAAGCATCGCTGAGGGCACAGAATCTTACTCAGCAGTTGCTGACCATGGCCAAGGGCGGGGAACCGATTAAGGAAACGGCCTCAATAGCCGAGGTGATAACGGAGTCCGCTGATTTCGTCCTTCATGGCGGTAAATCCGATTACAAACTTGAGATGCCCGAAAACCTCTGGCTTGTTGAGGTAGACCGGGGCCAGGTGAGCCAGGTTGTCCAGAATCTTATTATCAATGCACGGCAGGCCATGCCGGGGGGGGGGACTATTCGCATCAGTTGTGAGAACCTTGAATCAACAGCTAATGAACAACCGGCCCCCCTGTTGCCCATGCAGAATAAATATGTCAAAATTTCAGTAACTGATTCCGGGGTAGGCATGCCTGGAAATGTTATCGATAAGATATTCGATCCATATTTTTCAACTAAGCAGGAGGGCAGTGGTCTGGGCCTGGCCATTACCCATTCGATAATCAAGAAGAACAAGGGAACTATCACCGTCATATCCAAGCCTGGCGAGGGGACTACCTTTAATATCTATCTGCCGGTGTCTAAAGAAAA
>DAOVJK010000192.1 GCA_030673265.1 Pseudomonadota bacterium
CATGAAATCTGGGACGCGCTCTTAGCCGTTTTTGCAAAAGGCTATACCACACAGCGATAAAACCGTTTGACGGGCCGTAGCGGCCAATATGAATAGATTGACATCGAACATTGAACATTCAACATCGAATTTTGAATGTGGTACTTTCGATATATAGGATGAAGCAAAGCAGAGCGTCCTTATTCGATGTTTTAGGTTGGACGTTCGATGTTCGACGTTCATTAATTTAACTTGCAGGGTTGCTTGGGCAGCCGGCGGTAAGTACGAGAAAATTTCTCGCTTTAGAAGTGCTGCAAGTATTTTGGAATCAGCATGCAGGAGTTATTTCGGTAAGCAAGCCCGAAGTCTGCGCTTATCTGCGGGACTCCGGAAGAAAGGCCGGAAAAGCGGTTGTTCCTACATTATGTCTCCCTGCTTCTCTTAGAAACAGCTGGATGGTAATTCGTGGTGTGAAACCATAGGCGGGCAGCAACAGACGACAACTCGGAAAGTTGCGTCTTTTACTGCTTAAGCTTGATGTTCCAGGTCGAAGGCTGCCGCAAAGAGTTTGCGGGTATAGGGATGTTGGGGCTGGTCAAAGATTTCGGTCGGGCCTTGTTCAACGATGCGGCCATCCAGCATCACCGCTACTTCATCCGACAGGGCCTTGACGACCCGCAGGTCATGGGAGATGAACAGGTAGGTCATTTTCAGCCGCTCTTGCAGATCCTTGAGCAGGGCGATAATCTGGGCCTGAATGGTCATATCCAGGGCACTGGTTGGCTCATCCAGGACCAGGAAGCGTGGTTTGAGGATCACGGCCCGGGCAATGGCGATTCGCTGGCGTTGCCCTCCCGAGAATTCGTGGGGGTAACGGTCAGCCATCTCTTCTGTCAAGCCCACCTCAAGCAGGGCTTCGTGAACTAACCGGCACCGCTCTTCCTTATCACTGCCGATATTATGGACTTTAAGTCCTTCGCCGATAATCTGGGCCACGGTCAGTCGGGGCGACAGGGATGAGAAAGGGTCCTGGAAAACGACCTGGATCTCCCTGCGTAATGGACGCATCCTGCTATTGCTCAACTCCATGAGGTTCTGGCCCTGATAGATGATTGAACCTCTGCCGCCGGTCAGCCGAAGCAGGCACATCCCCAAGGTACTTTTGCCGGAACCTGATTCCCCGACAATACCCAATGTTTTCCCCTCCTTGATGACCAGATTGATGCCGTCCACCGCCTTTATAACGCCAACGGTCCGCCGGAAAAACCCTCGTTTGATCGGGAAATGGCATTTGAGGTCTTTAATCTCGAACAGCGGCGGCGAATCCGGTTTCGGTTGGGGCCTGCCGTGGGGGACGGATTCGAGGAGGTGGATCGTGTAGGGGTGTCGGGGTGAGGTGAAAATGGTCTCGGTGGGGCCGCTTTCGACAATCTGCCCCTGATGCATGACATTAACCCGGTCGGCCGTTTTGCGGACCATGGCCAGATCATGGGTGATCAACAGGACTGCCATGCCCATTTCCTGCTGGATGTCTTTGATCAGGGCCAGGATCTGGGCCTGGATTGTTACATCCAGAGCGGTGGTCGGCTCATCGGCAATGAGCAGATCCGGTCTGCAGGCCAGAGCCATGGCGATCATGGCTCGCTGGCGTTGACCACCGGAAAGCTGATGGGGAAAACTGTCGATCCGGCTTGCCGGATCGGGGATACCGGTCCGGTCGAGCAGTTCGATGGCCCGCTGTCGAGCCTCCGTACTATTCAAGCCCTGATGGATCATCAGCGGTTCAATGATCTGATAACCGATATTGTAAACCGGGTTCAGCGAGGTCATCGGCTCCTGGAAAATCATGGCGATCCGGTTACCCCTGATCTGCTGCATGGCCGGTTCGTTTAAATTTAGCAGATTATGGCCGTCGAAGTTTATTTTACCGGTGATCTCACTACTATCACGGTCCAAAAGCTGGAGGATTGACAGGGCGGTCACTGATTTGCCTGAGCCTGATTCTCCGGCCAGGGCCACAGTCTCGCCGGCATTGATGGTCAGCGAGATATCATGGAGAACCCGGGATGATTCCCCGTCACTGCGGAATGATACACTGAGATCTTTGATCGCCAGGAGAGGTTGGGGAGGCTCAGTCATCATATCTTCCGGGGGTCAAAGGTTTCGCGCAGAGCTTCG
Source organism: Pseudomonadota bacterium (assembly GCA_030673265.1). Taxonomy (GTDB): domain Bacteria; phylum Desulfobacterota; class Desulfobulbia; order Desulfobulbales; family JAGXFP01; genus JAGXFP01. The sequence goes on from DAOVJK010000192.1 coordinate 2,158, forward strand.
CCGATGAAGATCAGCAACACCAAAGTGCCGACCAGTACGCCAAAGGTTGTTAGTGAAAGCCACCATGCCTCAATATTGCTTTTGCCCTGGGCGAGAAGCTCGCCGAGACTGGGTGATGGGGGCGGGACGCCAAGACCCAGAAAATCGAGACTGGTCAAGGCCAGGATGGCGCCGGACATTCGAAAGGGCAAAAAGGTGATAACCGGAGTCATGCCGTTTGGCAGTAGATGGCGATACATGATGGTCAGGTCGCTGACCCCCAGCGCCCTGGCCGCCTTGACGTAGTCCATATTGCGCCCTTTAAGGAATTCGGCCCGGACATAGTCCGACAGGCCCATCCAACCGAACAGCGAAAGCAATATGAGGAGCAGGGTGATGCTCGGTTTAAGAACGGCGGCAAATATAATCAACAGGTAAAGCTCGGGCATGGCACTCCATATTTCGATGAAACGCTGAAAAAACAAGTCGGTCCGCCCGCCGAAATAGCCTTGGACGGCGCCGGCAATAATACCGATCAGGGTGCCGGCCGCCGTTAAACCGAAGCCGAACAGGACCGACAGCCTGAAGCCATAGATTAAACGGGCCAGAACATCGCGGCCCCGGTCATCGGTGCCGAACAGGTTGACGCGGGTGGGAGGCGAGGGGACCGCCTGGCCCAGTTCACTGTTAATGCTGGCGTAGCCGTGTTTATTAAGCGGGAAGACGGCCCAGTTGGTGTTGGCGGTGATCTTTTCGAGAATGTATGGATCACGGTAATCGGCCTCGCTGTCAAAATCGCCGCCGAAAGTTGTTTCGGGATACGACTGGAATATCGGGAAATAATAGGAGTTGTCGTAGTGAACTATAAAGGGTTTGTCGTTGCTGATTGCTTCGGCAAAGAGGCAGGTTATGAAAAGAAAGGAGAAGAGCAGCAAACTCCAATAGCCGCGCCGATTGGTCTTAAACTTATCCCAGCGACGCTGCATTATGGTTCGGTGCGGCTTGTTCATTCAGATTCAACGCTTTCAAAGGTTATCCGGGGGTCGACGACCAAGTAACTGAGATCAGAAAGAAGTCTGGCGATCAGGCCGATGATGGTGAAGAAATAAAGGGTGCCGAGCACCACTGGATAATCCCTCTGGACGATGGAATCATAGGCGAGAAGCCCCAGGCCGTCGAGTGAGAAGATCGTTTCGATGAGCAGGCTGCCGGTGAAGAATGCGGCTATGAAGGAGCCCGGGAAGCCGGTGATTATCGGAATTATGGCGTTGCGGAAAACATGGCGGTAGAGGACCTGGTTTTCGCTGAGGCCTTTGGCCCTGGCGGTCAGCACATATTGCTTGCGGATTTCTTCCAGGAAACTGTTTTTGGTCAGGAGGGTCATGACCGCCAGACTACCTACCGTGATTGAGATGATCGGCAGGATCATGTGCCAGAGATAATCGAGGATTTTGGCTATAAGCCCCAGTTCCGACCAGTTGTCGGAGGTCAGGTCGCGGAGGGGGAAGATGTTCCAGAAACTGCCGCCGCCGAAAAGAACGATCAGTAAGATCGCCAGGACGAAACCGGGAATCGCATAACCGATCAGGATGGCGGAAGTTGAAATAACGTCGAATTTTGAACCGTCTTTTACGGCTTTTTTAATCCCCAGAGGAATGCAGGTCAGATAGACGATGAAAAATGACCAGAGGCCGAGCGACATCGAGACCGGCAATTTCTCGATGACCAGTTTCACCACGCTTTTATGGTGGTTGTAGCTCTCGCCGAAATCGAGCAGCAGGTAGTTTTTCATCATGGTCAGGAAGCGTTCAACCGGCGGTTTATCGAAACCGTACAGGGCTTTAAGCTGGTCGATTTTTTCCTGGTCCAGTCCTTTGTTGCCCCGGTAGAGCCCGTTTCCCGAGGCCCGGACTTCTCCCCCGAGAGAGTTACCCTCTATTTGGGAGATAAGTCTTTCCACCGGGCCGCCCGGCACGAATTGGGTGATGGTGAAAGTTACCAGCATGATCCCGAACAAAGTCGGAATCATCAGCAGGATTCGGCGGATAATATAAGCGGCCATAATCCTCTAGTGAGCATCCTTTTTAACCCACCAGGTCATCAGGGCGTCCATTGGCGAATAATATTTAGGAGGGCTTGGCGGTTTAACAAATTTATTCCAGTAAGAAACCCGATGATATGGAATGAACCAGTTAGGGACCACGTAGTAGCCAAACCACAGGGCCCGGTCCAAAGCTTTGCAGGCAGCGGTCAGCTCTTCCTGGGTGGTGGCGTAGACGATTTTTTCAACCAGATCATCGATAACCTTATCTTTGATACCGATCAAATTACCTGAGCCATCCCGGTCAGCGGAACTTGAGTGCCAGTTATCGACCTGTTCATTGCCGGGAGATTGCGATTGACCGTAGACATTGACCATCATGTCGAAGTCGAAACCTTTTACCCGGTTGATGTACATGGCCACGTCAACCTGGCGGATCGAGGCTTTAATACCTAATCTAGCCAGGTTTTTGGTATACGGCTCCATGACCCTGACGAAAAAAGGAGAATAGAGCAGGATCTCAAACTCGAATGGTAAGCCTTCGCTGTTGGTCAGGCGCCCGTCTTTTATATGCCAGCCGGCCTCGTTGAGCAATTTCTGGGCTTTTTTCAGGTTTTTTCGCAGGGACGCACGGTTTGGAGACATCGGCGCCGTGAGGGGGGTGGTGAAAACCTCGGGGGGCAGCTGCTCTTGATGGGGCAGCAGATATGATTTTTCCAGCCCCAGGGGCAAGCCTAAGGCCGCCAGGGGAGAATTACTGAAGTAGCTGTTGTTACGGGTGTATTGGCCATGGAATAATGAGCGGTTGGTCCATTCGAAATCAAAGGCAAGACCAAGCGCCTGCCGAACCTTTCGGTCTTGAAAAAACTCACGACGGGTGTTCATCACAAACCCTTGCATGCCCAGATTGTTGCTGTGTTGCAAGGTCTCCTTGATGAGCTGTTTTTCCTGAAATTTGGTTCCCTGCAGATCCCTGGCCCATTGCTTGGCAACGTTAATCTGCATGAAATCAAATTCATGGGCCTTGAATGCCTCAAGGGAGACACTCTGGTCTTTATAGTATTTGATCGTGATCTTGTCGTAATTAAACTGGTTGCGGCGCACGGGTAGATCAGCCCCCCAATAATCAGGGTTTCTTTTGTAGGTTATGGATTTGCCGGCCTTAAACTCTGCGACAAAGTAAGGTCCGGAGCCGAGGGGCGGGGCCAGAGACGGATCATTGAAGGGGTGGTCTGTGTAGAATTTCTTCGATAAAACCGGTAGCTCGGCGGCGATCATGTGCAGCTCCCGGTTCTTCCGGGCAAAATTAAACCGGATCCGCCCGGGGGCGATTATCTCCGCATCCTTGATATCTTTATAATAAAAATGAAAGCGCGGGTTGGCTTTGTCGCTCTTGAGAGTCTCCAGTGAAAACTTGATGTCTTCACAGGTGACGGGGGTTCCGTCAGAGAATCTGGCCTGCTCATTAATGGTAAAGACCACGGACATCTTATCCTCTGCTAAAACAATATCCTTGGCAATGAGACCGTACTCGGCAAAGGGCTCGTCCAGGCTTTTGATGGCAAGGCTCTCAAAGACAAACATCGATAAACCGTCGGGCGCCTCTCCCTTCAGGGTAAAGGGGTTCATCTTGTCGAAACTGCCCAGACTGTGCAGAACCAGCTGGCCGCCTTTTTTGGCCTGATCTGAGGTGTAATCGAATTTATTGAAATCGGCCGAATATTTCAGCTTGCCGTCGATACTGATGCCGTGGGCTGCTTCGAGTTTGTTAGCAGACAAGATGATTAGTAATGAGATAAATAACACCGGGAGCAGGGCGGTGATGCTATTGGGGAAATCATTGGCACGGATATTTATTTTAAACGATCGCATATAATATTTCGTCTGGTTTGAAGATGATCCTTGCTAAGCAGTGTGCACA
>DAOVJK010000187.1 GCA_030673265.1 Pseudomonadota bacterium
AGTCCGAGCATGGTACCCGATTGAAATACCAAGCGCAAGCGATCCACCCCCGGTTCGAACCGACCGTTTATTTAAAAAGGCAAACACTAAAAGCTATTGTATTTTCAGTCTTATATTGTATCAAGAAGGCATTATGGAATGCTGCCACCCCCTGGGTAACTGCGATATAACAGTAATTAACAGATAGAAAAGAGACGTAGGGAGCTTAAACCTTGGAGGCGGAACAGGAGACATTACAGGCAGGCAGGCAACGTTTTTATACGACCTTTCAGACCAGTGACGATGCCGTATGCCTATGTCGGATGGTGACCGCCGAGGTGGTAGATTGCAACGAGAGTTTTTCCCGGTTCACCGGTTTTAGTCGCGAGGAGCTGGTTGACCAACGCATGCCGGACCTACCGATCTGGTACCAGCCGGATATCTTCGCCCAGATCCTGGCCGAACTGGACCATAACCGCTCCGTTATGGACCTGGAAGTGGCATTCCAGGATAAGAAGGGCCAACCACGACTTGGCAAATTATCGGCCATGCAGATGCAACACCAGTCGGCCCCTCATCTGCTCCTGGTAATACGTGATCTTGATGCGCTGCAAAAAACCAGGGAAGCACTGGCCAGTAGTGAGGCACGTTTTCGTGAGTTGTTCGACAATATGAGTAGCGGTGTCGTAGTCCTGGAACCCTCTGCCAATGGCGATGCTTTCCTGGTGGTTAACTTCAACCGGGCCGCCGAAAGGATCGAGGGGAAAAAACGTGATGACCTTATCGGCCGCAACATTATCGAGGCCTTTCCCTCAACCGTCACCCACGGTCTCCTCGCAGTTTATCAACGGGTATGGACCGAAGGAATTCCAGAACGCCACCCGGTGGCAATCTACCACCAGAATGATCGTCTCAGAATATGGAAGGAGAACTATATCTACAAACTTCCGTCCGGCGAAATCGTCAATGTTTATGATGATATTACCGAGCGTAAGCAGGCAGAGGAAAAACTGCTTCTCTATCAGCAGCAGCTCCAGTCGCTGGCCTCGGAGCTATCGCTGGCCGAGGAGCGCGAGCGCCGCATCCTGGCCGCCGAATTGCATGACCAGATTGGCCAGACCCTGTCACTGGTCAAGATAAAAATGCACGCCCTGCGCGATCATCTGGCCGACGAGCTGGCCCGGCAACAGTTTGACGAAACCAAAAGCTTTCTGGATCAGGCCATTCGTGATACCCGCTCCCTGACTCTGGAGCTTTGCCCCCCGGTCCTCTACGAGTTGGGACTGGAAGCCGCCCTGGAATGGTTGGCTGAAAGCGTCCGGGTAAAGACCGGGATAAACTGTTTGGTCGAGGCAAGATGCGGGGCCAAATTAAGCGACGATATCAATGGGGTGCTTTTCAGATCAGTGCGGGAACTATTATTCAATGTCTATAAGCATGCCGAAACCCAGCAAGTCGAGGTACGCACCAGCCAAAACCAGGACTATTTTCAGATAGAGGTAAAAGATAACGGTATCGGCTTCGAGGTAGCTACTATTGAAACACTGGCGGTGGCCAGCCATGCCTATGGCCTGTTCAGTATCAGGGAGCGGTTATCCCATCTTGGTGGTAGGATGCGGGTAGATTCCAACCCGGGCCGGGGTACAACCATTACCCTTGAGGTCCCCCTGCCATCCAGGGAAAGCACAGAGGAGATTTGCCTATAATGACCACTGTTTCAGTGTTACTGGCGGATGATCATAAGATTATGCGGGCCGGGCTTAGATCGTTACTGGAAAAGACCGCAAACGTTTCGGTGGTTGCCGAGGCCGAGGACGGGCGGCAAGCGGTTCAGCTGGCCACAGAACTACGCCCGGATCTGGTGATTATGGATATCTCCATGCCGAAGCTAAACGGCATTGAGGCAACTCGCCAGATCATGGCCGATCTGCCCGACACCAAGATCATTGCCCTATCGATGCACTCGGACAAACGTTTTCTGGTAGAGATGTTCCAGGCCGGTGCCGTCGGCTATCTCCTGAAAGATTGCGCCTCCGAGGAGTTGGAGCAGGCCATAAAGACCGTGGCCGGCCGTCAATGTTATCTGAGTCCCGAAATTGCCGGGGTGTTGCTGGATGATTATATGGATCGTTTCCAGAGCAAACCGGCCAACGCCGCTTCGGTGCTGTCCGCCCGGGAGCGGGAGGTATTACAACTTATCGCCGAAGGCTGGTCAACCAAGAATATCGCCGAACACCTCTATGTCAGCATCAAAACGGCGGAGTCCCACCGTCGTAAAATCATGAAGAAACTTGACCTCCACACCGTCGCCGATCTAACCAAATATGCCATCAAAGAGGGTTTAACCACGTTGGATCTTTAGTGCCGTATTTATCACTGGATATCATCTAACAAAAAACCAGCAAGCCAGAAAAGTTTATTGATTTTATAGAGTTGCAGTCTAATGTTAAGGCACTTATACCCGTCAGGTAAGCGAGGACTCCGAGCGAGGACAAAACACCTAACGGGTACCCCCCTGACGGCCGGGGCCACAGTCTCTTTTCTGCGAACCATCATGCCCTCCAACGAACAGGATGAGGACACGCGCCACTATCTGGCCCAGCACCTCCTTAGTTTCGGCTAACCCTCCGCTGCACCATTTGCCCAGAAAAGGTCTCACAGCTGTAACCGGCATACAAAACCAGAGTTTCCACGCCCCATTATCAGGGTTTCCCCGATATCTTTCCTTCATAGAAAACGGTAAAAAAAAAGCCTTATCTTGTTCCTATTTCCGGAGATTGACGTGTCCTGCAAATCAGGGATTTAGCCGATCAATATCAGGGTTTCCCTGATACTACAAGGTAACACATTGTGGTAGTCTTTTCTTGCGAACAAAGTGGTTTTTCGGGCGGCACGATTAGTGGTTCATCGTCTGCCTTACCGGGTCTTACCGCCCGATTTTTTTTGGTTTTACAACCAACAAATGCTTAAGGAGGAGAAATTATGAAAAGCGCCAGTGAATACTGGAGACGAAATATCAAGCTGGTGGTAGCCTGCCTGATCGTCTGGTTTGTCGTTTCGTTCGGGTTTGGCATCTTTCTTGTCGACACACTTAATTCAATCAGTCTAGGCGGTTATAAGCTTGGCTTCTGGTTCGCACAACAGGGTTCCATTTACATCTTCGTTGGCCTGATCTTTTTCTATGCCAGCAAAATGAATAAACTTGACCGTGAATTCGACGTTCACGAAGACTAATTAAGGGGGACTAAAGTAATGGATCTTAAAACAATGACTTTTCTTGTAGTCGGCGCCACTTTTGCCCTCTACATCTGGATTGCGATCAAAGCCCGGGCTTCAACCACCGCTGAATTTTATGTGGCCGGCAAGGGTATTCATCCTGTCCTTAACGGTATGGCCACCGGTGCCGACTGGATGTCGGCAGCCTCATTTATCTCCATGGCCGGCCTGATCGCTTTCAAAGGCTACGATGCTTCTGTTTACCTGATGGGCTGGACCGGCGGCTACGTGCTGCTCGCCATGCTCCTGGCTCCCTACCTCCGTAAGTATGGTAAATTTACCGTACCGGAGTTCATCGGCGACCGCTTTTACTCAAATACCGCCAGAATGGTGGCGATCATCTGCCTGATCACTGCCTCGATAACCTACGTTATCGGCCAGATGAAAGGTATCGGCGTGGCCTTCTCCCGCTTTCTGGAAGTTGATTTCACCACCGGTCTGGTTGCCGGTATGGCGATCGTTTTCATCTACGCTGTGTTCGGCGGTATGAAAGGCATCACCTACACCCAGATCGCCCAGTACTGTGTCTTGATCTTTGCCTACACGGTTCCAGCCGTCTTTATCTCCCTGCACCTGACCGGCAACCCGATCCCCCAGCTCGGCCTCGGCAGCACCATGGCTGACGGCAGCGGCATGTATCTGCTCGACAAGCTGGACCTGATCTGTACCGATCTTGGTTTCGCTAAATATACGGCCCAAAAGGGTTCAACCCTGAATATGTTCCTGCTGACCATGTCTCTGATGATCGGTACCGCCGGACTGCCCCATGTAATTACCCGTTTCTTCACGGTGCCCAAGGTCAGGGACGCTCGTTCATCCGCCGGTTGGGCCCTGGTCTTTATTGCCATTCTTTACACTACCGCTCCCGCAGTTGGCGCCATGGCCCGTCTTAATCTGATGGAAACCATTCAAACCGGCGAAGTAGGTGCACCAAACAGCAACCTTGTTTACGCAGAGGCCCCATCCTGGTTCTCAAATTGGGAACACACCGGCCTGCTTAAATTTGAAGATAAAAACGCAGACGGCAAGATCCAGTATTATGGCAAGGGATTAGCCGACAAAGAAGCTAGCTATGGCTGGAAGGGTAACGAAATGGTTAAGGTTGACCGTGACATCATGGTCCTGGCCAACCCGGAGATTGCCAATCTGCCCAACTGGGTAATCGCCCTGGTTGCCGCAGGTGGTATAGCCGCCGCCCTGTCAACCGCAGCCGGCCTGTTGCTCGCCATCGCTGCGGCCATCTCCCATGACTTGCTGAAGGGTATCTTTACCCCGAACATCGATGAGAAACAGGAACTGTTGGCCAGCCGGATCGCCATGGGTGGCGCCATCATCGTCGCCGGTCTGCTTGGTATGCATCCCCCAGGATTTGCCGCCCAAGTTGTGGCCCTTGCCTTCGGTCTGGCCGCATCCTCTATTTTCCCTGCCTTGATGTTGGGTATTTTTGTCAAACGGATGAACAGCACCGGCGCCGTCTGCGGTATGCTGGCAGGTCTCGGTTCTACCCTGGTATACATCTTCTGGTTCAAGGGCTGGTTCTTCATCCCTGAATGGCGGATGGCTGCCGACAATGCCAATAACTGGTTGCTGGGAATTTCTCCCGGCTCTTTTGGCGCAGTCGGTGCTCTTATCAACTTTGCGGTAGCCCTGACCGTTTGCCAATTTACGGAGCCGCCACCTGAGCATATTCAGCATCTGGTTGAGGACATCAGGGTCCCGGCCGGTTCTGGTTCCGCTTCCGATCACTAAGCAAGCTGATCTGCTTCAATCAGAAGTATTGAACGGCGTGTCTACGAAACAGTAGATGCGCCGTTTTTAATATCTCTTTTCAGTAGATTTTTATTTTTACCTGTCATATCCTTGTATAATGTTTCGTGAATTGTGACTTTTTTCCGTTGGTAGTGGGACTAATTACTGCCCGTTATCTGCAGTTGTAAACGGTTAATTTTAATAAGATATTTTAGGAGGACACATGAGCAGCGACGAAAAAATTACAAGTCTATCCCATGAGAACCGGGTTTTTCAACCACCCACCGCAGGCCAGGACCAAGCTTATATCAAGAGCATGGCTGAGTACGAAGCCCAATACAAGCGGTCGATAGAAGACCCGGAAGGTTACTGGGGAGACCGGGCCGAAGAGCTGCTTTCGTGGGACAAAAAATGGGACAAGGTTCTTGACGCCGACCTGCATAAACCAGAGATCAACTGGTTTGTTAACGGCAAACTCAATATCTCCGCTAATTGCCTTGATCGCCACTTGACCGATGGCCGCCGTAACAAGGCCGCTATCATCTGGCAAGGTGAGCCCGACGAGGATGTCAAAGTTTACACCTATCAGATGTTGCACACCGAGGTCTGCCGCGCCGCCAACCTCCTTAAAAAATTGGGCGTCAAGAGGGGTGACCGGGTTGCCGTTTACCTGCCGATGATCCCGGAACTGGCCATTACCCTGCTGGCCTGCACCAGAATCGGCGCCAGCCATAGCGTCGTTTTTGCCGGTTTCTCGGCCCAGGCCCTGAAAAGCCGGATCCAGGACTGCGAAGCGAAGGTCCTTGTCACCGCCGATGCCGTCATCCGGGCCGGCAAGAGTATCCCGCTCAAACCAAATGCCGATGCTGCCCTGGCTGAATGTCCATCTGTCGAAAAATGTCTGGTCGTCGCCCGGGCCGGCAATGAAATCGACATGCAGGCCGGCCGGGATGTCTGGTATCACGAGGAGATCAAGGCTGACGATGTTGGCGGCCAGTGCCTACCGGAGAGCATGGATGCCGAGGACATGAGTTTTATCCTCTACACCAGTGGCAGTACCGGCACCCCCAAAGGCGTGGTCCACACTACCGGCGGCTATCTCACCTATGCCGCCCATACCTGCCAGACTGTTTTCGACTTAAAGGATGACGATGTTTACTGGTGTACGGCCGATATCGGCTGGATCACCGGCCATACCTATATCCTTTACGGGCCACTGGCCCTAGGTGCCACCACCCTGATGTTTGAGGGTGTGCCATCTTAT
>DAOVJK010000019.1 GCA_030673265.1 Pseudomonadota bacterium
CAGGAGGACAGGGGCCAGCATTGCCGGACCTATTCCTCTGCCGACATCAATTAATAAGTTTTGTGTTCTTCGTTCTCCCCATGTTGACAAGAAGTCTCGGGAGCAGTTCGAAATGAGAACACACAGGCGGCTCCTTGATATACTTGAGCCAACTCAGCAGACTATTGATGCCTTGATGAAATTGCAGTTGTCGGCTGGTGTTGACGTAGAGATTAAGCTGTAAAACATAACTATCGGTTATAAAAATGCCTAAAACAATGGGAATAATGGGGAAGAAGGTAGGAATGACCAGAGTTTACTCTGAGAATGGTTCTGCTATCCCGGTCACAGCCATCGAGGCTGGACCGTGTGTTGTTCTCCAAAGAAAATCTGTGGACAATGACGGTTACAACGCAATCCAGGTTGGCTTTGCCAGCAAGAGGGATTCCCGTCTTAATAAACCTGAGCTTGGACACGTTAAAGTGGCCGGGAAGGGTGGCTTCTATCATATCATGGAATTTCGGGTCGATGATCTTGACAAGTATGAAGTTGGTCAAGAGATTGTGCTTACCGATCTATTTAAAGTTGGTGATCTGGTGGATGTTAGCGGTTGGAGTAAGGGCCGTGGTTTTCAGGGTGTTATGAAGCGGCATGGCTTTAGTGGTGGTAATAAAACTCACGGCTCCATGTTTCATAGAGCTCCTGGTTCTATTGGTTGCAGTGCTACCCCCAGTAAAGTTGTTAAGGGTAAAAAAATGCCCGGCCGGATGGGTAACGCACTGGTTACCAAAAAGAATGTCACTATTGTTGATGTTCGAGTTGAAGATAATGTGTTGTTGGTCAAAGGCTGTTTACCTGGAGCCAAGCAAGGTCTGCTCCAGATTTTCACCAAGTAGGCAGCTGTCTTAATTCAGGGAACCAACTGATTACTTTGTACAACGCTGGGGGTAGCCAGAAAATGGCCGTTATGGAAGTTAAGAACATAAAGAATGAGAAAGCCGGCGACGTTGACTTGAACGATTCTATTTTTGGAGTCAAGGTCAAACAGCATGTCATTCATGATATTGTCAGGATGCAGCGTGCCAATCGTCGAAGTGGTAATGCCTGTACTAAAACCAGAGCAGAGGTCAGGGGCGGTGGTGCCAAGCCATGGAGGCAGAAAGGGACTGGGCGAGCACGTGCCGGAACCAACAATTCTCCGATATGGCGCGGTGGTGGTACTACCTTTGGTCCCAAGCCTCGCGACTTCAGTTACAAGTTGCCTCGGAAGGTGAGGAAACTTGGTCTCTGTATGGCCTTGAGCTCAAGGTTTGCAGAAGAGAATCTGGTTGTACTTGATGCATTTCAGATGGAGAGCATTAAGACCGGTAATTTTGTTGCGATCATGAAGGACCTGTCAATTGACAATGCCTTGATCGTTACTGGCGGTGCCAATGAAAATCTCGAGAAGTCTTCTCGGAATGTTCATGGTTTCAAGGTTATGTCTACCTCAGGACTTAATGTCTACGACATCCTTTTACACAGAAAGATAGTTCTGGTTCAAGATTGCCTTGCACCACTGGAGGAGAGGTTACTGTCATGAATAGTGTTTGTGATGTGATTAAGAAAGCGTGTCTGACTGAAAAGGGTATGGCTCTCCAGGAAGAACACAATCAGATTGTTGTCAAGGTTGATCCTCGGGCTAATAAATTAGAGATCAAGGAAGCTGTTGAGGAGTTGTTCAACGTGAAAGTTGATAAAGTTCGGACTGCCAATATGCATGGCAAGATGAAAAGAGTCGGCAAGCACATGGGACGACGCAATGACTGGAAGAAGGCTGTTGTCTCTTTGGCTGAAGGCCATAAAGTCGATTTCCTTGAGGACCTTTAAGCTTAACGGTCTATTCTTTGTATAGTATTTGATTAAACGACGTAATAATTACAATCGGGGTTTGAAATGCCAACAAAAACCTATAAACCGACATCGCCTGGCCGACGACAGCTCGTCTCCATTGTCAAATCGGATCTATCTAAGGATAGGCCTGAAAAGAGTCTCCTTCGGTCTATAAAAAAGAGTGGTGGGCGGAACAACAATGGCCGGATAACTTCAAGGCATATTGGTGGCGGTCATAAGAGAAAGTATCGTATCATTGATTTTAAGCGTAATAAGGTCGATGTGCCGGCTCAGGTTCATTCCATTGAGTATGATCCGAATCGCTCTGCCAATATTGCTTTGCTTTTTTATCATGATGGAGAGAAGCGGTACATAATTGCTCCTCTCGGGATGAAGGTCGGTGATACGGTAGTATCCGGTGAGCAGGTTGATATTAAACCTGGTAACTGTATGCCCATGGGCAATATGCCGCTTGGGGCAATCATCCATAATATTGAGATGCGGATCGATAAAGGTGCTCAACTGGTTAGAAGTGCAGGTACTTCGGCCCAGTTGATGGCTAAGGAAGGCGAGTATGTTTTAATCAAGCTGCCATCCGGTGAAGTTCGCAGATTCAATCGTAAGTGTCGGGCCAGCGTTGGTCAGATCGGTAATATTGAGCACGAACGTCAGAACCTTGGCAAAGCTGGTCGGAGTCGCTGGTTGGGACGACGACCCAAAGTCAGAGGCGTTGCGATGAATCCCCATGATCATCCGATGGGTGGTGGTGAGGGTAAAAGCTCTGGTGGTCGTCATCCTTGTACACCTTGGGGTGTGCCCACAAAGGGTTTCAAAACCAGGAAACGTAAACAATCCGACAAAGATATAGTCACCAAAAGATCTTAAGTCAGGGGGTTAAAAAGTGGGACGTTCTGTTAAAAAAGGGCCGTTTATTGACGGTCATCTGATGAAGAAAGTTTTGAGCTCTAAAGAATCTGGCTCACGTAAGGTCATAAAAACCTGGTCTCGTCGTTCTGATATTAGTCCTGACATGGTTGGCCTTACCTTTGCTGTTCATAATGGCAAAAAGTTCATCCCGGTGTTCGTTTCGGAGAATATGGTCGGTCATAAACTAGGTGAATTTTCTCCTACTCGGACCTACTACGGACATACTTCCGGTCGAAAAAAATAAGATGTATTGATGTTTCCGGACGCAGTGTAGAAAAAAAGTCCTCGTACGGGTTTCAGAAAATGTCGTTGCATGGAGATAATTAAAAATGGAAGCTAAGGCACGTGCCAGACAAATTAGAATTTCCCCGCAGAAAGCACGATTGGTTGCAGACCTGGTTAGGGGAAAGAGTGTTGAGTCTGCGTTGAATACTTTGCGCTTTATGCCTAAAAAAGGTGCTCGTATCCTGCGTAAAGTTCTTGAGTCGGCGTTAGCTAACGCTAGCCAGAACGAGGCGATTGATGTGGATACTCTTTATGTTAAGACGATCTTCATTGATGGTGGTCCGATGTTAAAGAGAATCATGCCACGCGCCCAGGGAAGGGCCTCTCGGATATTAAAAAGATCGAGCCATATCACTGTGGTTCTTGATGAGCAATAATAATTGTCCAGGAGAATCTCCAGCGGTTTAATTGCTGGTATGATTCACTGCCCAACTATATAAAACGGAATTAAAGTTCATGGAGGGTTTGTTTTGGGCCAGAAAGTCAATCCTATAGGGTTAAGACTTAACATCGTTAAGACCTGGAATTCAATTTGGTATGCGGACCGTGATTACGCCACTTTCTTGATTGAGGATCAGAAGATCCAAAAATATCTTAAGAAGCGACTTTATCATGCGGGTGTTTCCAAAATTGAGATAGCAAGAACCGGTGAAAAAGTTCGGGTAAAAATTCATACTGCCAGGCCAGGGATTGTTATTGGTAAGAAAGGCGCTGAAATCGAGGCCCTTAAACGTGACCTTGATAAATTTACCAATCGTGAGTGTCATGTTGATATTCAAGAAGTTCGCCGTCCTGAAGCCGATGCTCAACTGGTGGCTGAAAATATAGCTATGCAGTTAGAGCGAAGAATGGCTTTTCGGCGTGTCATGAAAAAGGCAGTTAATGTTGCCTTGAAGTTCGGAGCGAAAGGTATTAAGGTGTCCTGCTCTGGTCGTCTTGGTGGGGCGGAAATGTCCAGATGTGAGTGGACTCGTGAGGGGCGTGTGCCTTTGCACACTCTGCGGGCCGATATCGATTATGGCTTTGCCGAAGCCCATACTACGTATGGACTGATTGGGGTAAAGGTCTGGATATTCAAGGGCGAGATTCTTTCCGAGTCTGAGCTTGTGACCGAGCAGTAGGTTTCAGTAACTGGAATCTAATAGAGAAACAATCCTCTGCATTGACGAGGCGTAGAAATGTTAAGTCCTAAGAAAGTAAAATTCAGGAAGTGTTTTAAGGGCCGGATGAATGGCAAGGCCATACGGGGTTCCAGCATATCCTTTGGTGATGTTGCCCTTAAAGCTGTTGAGTGCGGCAAGATGAGTGCCCGCCAGATTGAAGCGGCTCGTATTGCGATTAATAGAAAAATTAAGCGTGGTGGGCAGATGTGGATCAGGGTTTTCCCCGCTGTGCCTGTAACGAAAAAACCCGCTGAAACCAGAATGGGTAAGGGTAAAGGTAGTCCTGAAGGCTGGGTTGCTAAAATCAAACCTGGAAAAGTTCTCTATGAGATTTCCGGCGTAGAAGAAGAACTAGCAATCAGGGCATTACAGCTAGCAGCAGCTAAGCTTCCTTTTGCAACAAAGATAATCACCAGGAGCACAACAATATGAAGGCCAGTGAATTGCGCGAACTCAGCGTTGATGATCTTGTTGCGAAGGAGAAGGATCTCGCTGAGGAGCTGTTTAAATTGAAGTTCCAGCATGGCATTCGGCCATTGGAGAATACAGCCAAGTTAGGGCAGTTTAAAAAAGATATTGCCCGAGTTAAGACTTTGGCCGGTGAGAAACGGGAATCAGAGGCTAGTAGCTGATATATATAACCTCGGTTTAACTGTAGCAAAAAAGATTAGACAGGATTGCAAAGATGGCTGAAGTAGAAACCAATAAAAAGAAAAGGTCTCTGTCCGGGGTGGTAGTAAGCGCCAAAATGGATAAAAGTGTTGTTGTTCGAACCGAGCAGTTGGTGCGACATAAGCTTTATGGGAAATTCATGCGGCGTCATGTTAAATTCATGGCCGATGATCCTGATAATAGTTGTAATATTGGCGACGTAGTTATGATCGAAGAATGTCGACCGCTTAGTAAGAATAAAAGGTGGCGACTCCGTGAGATCATAGAGCGGGCAATATAATTACCCTGCAAACCCTCTTCGTTTTGTTTGAGAATGGTGTTTGCTTGGTATGACATCAGGTTTAGTAAGACAAGAGACTGTATAATGGCGGTGGAGATATGATACAAACTGAATCAGTTTTGAAAGTTGCGGATAACAGCGGAGCCAAGAAGGTTCTCTGTATTAAGGTTTTAGGTGGCAGTAAACGTCGTTATGCACATATTGGTGATGTTATTGTTGTTACCGTGAAAGAGGCAATACCTAACGCGAAAGTTAGTAAGGGTGACGTGATGAAGGCTGTTGTTGTCCGTACGGCTAAGGAGTTACGCCGGATGGATGACACTTGGGTTAAGTTTGATGATAACTCAGCGGTTTTGCTTGGCGCAAACGGCGAGCCGGTTGGAACTCGTATCTTTGGTCCGGTTGCACGGGAGCTTCGTGCTATGGGTTATATGAAGATTGTCTCATTGGCCCCTGAAGTTCTTTGATCGGTTCTTATCGATATTTTTATAATAGTAAGACCTTCTTATTTAAGGTTTTGCGGTTTATGGCAACAGACATACAAAAATAGGCTTCATGATGAAAAAGATTAAGCTAAGTGATCAGGTTGAGGTCATTGCCGGTAAAGACAAGGGCATGGTCGGCAAGGTAATCAAGGCATATCGTGATACCGACCAGGTCATTATTGAAAAGGTTAATATGATCAAGCGGCATACCAAGCCGAATATGGTCAATCAGCAGGGCGGTATCGTCGAAAAAGAAGCATCAATTGATGCTTCGAATGTGATGTTACTTTGCCCCAAGTGTTCGAAGGCAACAAGGGTTGGTTTTAAGATTCTGGATGATGGTGCCAAGATCCGGATCTGTAAAAAATGTGGCGAATCAGTTGAAGCCAAGGCCTGATCAAGGGTTAACGGTTTTTGGAGATATAAATGGCTGGGATAAAAGAACATTACGGCGATGACTGCGTACCGCAGCTCATGAAGGAATTCGGCTATAGCAGTATCATGCAGGTACCGAATTTGACTAAAATTGTACTTAATATGGGACTTGGTGAGGCGGTACAGAACCCCAAAATAATTGAGGGTGCCGTTAACGAATTGACCCAGATTGCCGGTCAAAAGGCAGTTGTTACCAAAGCTAAAAAATCTATTGCGACTTTTAAGCTTCGAGAAGGGATGCCCATTGGTTGCCGGGTTACTTTGCGCGGTGATAAGATGTGGGATTTCTTTAGTAAGCTGATCAACGTAGCGTTACCTAGGGTTCGTGATTTCCGGGGGATTTCATTCAAGTCTTTTGATGGGAATGGCAATTATGCCATGGGTATTCAAGAGCATATTATCTTTCCGGAAATTGATTACGATAAGATAGATAAAATCAAGGGACTTAACATTTCCATCGGAACCTCTGCTAAGAGTGATGATGAAGGGCGTTTTTTGTTAAAAGCCCTGGGAATGCCTTTTAGAAAATAGACAGGAGGAAGAGGTTTGGCTAAAAAATCTTTAATAGCAAAGAGTCAGCGTAAACCTAAGTTCTCGGTTAGGGCTTACAACCGTTGTCCCCTTTGTGGCAGACCACGGGCGTTTATCAGAAAGTTTGGTGTCTGCCGGATTTGTTTCAGATCTCTGGCTAACCGTGGCGAGGTTACAGGCGTTACCAAATCTAGTTGGTAACTGGTTAATATCTTTTGTTGGAAGTTCTAGTTGAGGAGTAAAAGTTATGGCAATGAGTGATCCCCTTGCTGACATGCTTACCAGGGTAAGAAATGCCTACATGGTTAAGTTTGATAGTGTGAACATGCCCCTTTCAAAACTTAAGGTCAGTGTGGCCAAAATTTTGAAGGAAGAGGGGTATATTACCGACTATCACATTCAGAAAGATGATGTGCAGGGAGTCTTGAGTATTGATCTCAAGTACGACCAGAGCAACGACAAAGTCATAATCGGTTTACGCAGGGTTAGTAAGCCAGGGTGTCGTCGGTATGTTAATGCTGATAATATCCCTAAGGTTATGAGTGGACTGGGTATTGGAATAGTTTCTACTTCCAAGGGTGTTATGACCGATCGGCAGGCGAGAAAAATGCGGCTCGGCGGTGAACTGCTCTGTGAAGTTTGGTAAATTTCAGTTAAGATTTTAATAGAATTTGGAGAATATTCATGTCCAGGATTGGCAGTAAACCTATCCCTGTTCCTAGTGCTGTAAAGGTCGATATCAAAGGGACGCATGTAAAAGTAACCGGGCCCAAGGGAACCTTGGAACGTGATGTCCGGCCTGAGATTGCAGTTGTTGCTGATGGTGATTTCTTGCTCATTAAATGTAAAGATGATAGCAAACGCACCGATGCTTTTTCAGGTCTTTTCCGAAGCCTGATCGACAATATGGTTGTTGGAGTTGAGCAGGGTTTTCAGAAGAAAATGATTGTTGAGGGTGTGGGTTATAAAGCTTCTGTCGCCGGCAGCACTTTGACTCTTAATGTCGGTTACTCTAATCCGGTAGAATTTGGTTTGCCGAAAGGTGTCACTGCCACCGCTGACAAGAGTGATATAACCCTTGATAGCATTGACAAGGAACTTCTTGGCCAAACAGCAGCCAAAATCCGCAGTATTCGTAAGCCTGAACCTTATAAAGGTAAGGGTATCCGATATGCAGATGAGCATATAGTTAGAAAGGCTGGCAAGTCTGCTGCTAAATAGGCATCAACAACTGTTGAACTTGATAGATCGTTCTGGCGATAGAAGTCGGCCTTGATATTCCGAGTCGTTCAGAATTTTGAGTAAAATTTAATTATTTAGGCAAAGTAATGGCGAAGACAAATCCGAAAGTAGTTGCCCGTCTGAAACGGATAAAGCGGATCAGAAAAAAAATAAGTGGCACGAGTGATTGTCCGCGACTGCGAGTTTTTAAGAGTGCGAAGCACATCTATGGACAACTCATCGATGATGTTGCTGGTCATACGCTCGTAGCTGCCTCTACTCTGGATAAAGATTTTCAGGGCACAGGCACTGAAGGTGGTAAGAAGGCCCTGGCCCAAAAGGTAGGCTTGGTATTAGCTGGAAAAGCCAAACAGCAGGGAATTGAAAGAGCGGTATTTGATCGGGGTGGTTTTCTCTACCATGGTCGGATCAAATCATTGTCAGATGGCGCCCGTGAGGGTGGATTGAAGTTCTGATTATATGTTTCGTCGCAAACTAATTAAGTTAAGATTGGGGGTGAACCTTGTCAAACTTTAAGAATGATAAAGCTGGTGACCAGCTTATAGAAAAAGTAGTGTTTATTAACCGTACTGCCAAGGTTGTTAAAGGTGGTCGTCGCTTCAGCTTCAGTGCAATTTGCGTTGTTGGTGACGGTAAAGGCAAGGTTGGTCATGGACTTGGCAAAGCCAATCAAGTGCCTGATGCTATTCGTAAAGGTATTGACAATGCCAGTAAGGCTATGCAGAAGGTTGCAATAACCGAGACTAGTATCCCCCATGAAATAGATGGAAAATTCGGGGCCGGAAAGGTCATGCTTAAGCCTGCTTCTGCCGGTACAGGAGTGATCGCCGGTGGTGCTGTTCGTGCGGTGCTCGAAGCAGCTGGTGTCCACAATATTTTGACAAAGTGCCTGGGTTCGAATAATCCCCACAATCTGGTAAAAGCAACTATTGATGGTCTCCAGAGGTTAAAGTCTGCTGAGCAGATTGCGGCCAGACGGGGTAAGACTGTTGAAGAAATTACGTCCTAATCGCCTTTATACATAAGATCGGAGCAGTTTGTTAAATTGTTCTGTAAGCCATCGTTTGACAGGTCGAGATAAGAGATATGAGCGACATAAAGATAACATTGAAAAAAAGTAAAATCGGCAGCAATCAAAAGATACGTGCCACCTTGATCGGCCTTGGGCTGACTAAAACTAATAAAACAGTGATCCGTAAGGATACGCCAGAGATCCGGGGCATGCTTAAGAAAGTTGAGCACCTGATCGAAGTGGAGGGTTAAAAATGCTGACCTTAAGTAATCTTTCGCCAAATCCTGGCTCCAGGAAGAATAGAAAGAGGGTTGGTCGTGGTCAGGGTTCTGGGCATGGCAAGACTTCTACCAGAGGCCATAAGGGTTATAAGGCTCGTTCCGGTAGTAGTATTAAACCTGGTTTTGAAGGCGGGCAAATGCCTTTGCAGAGAAGAATACCCAAGCGTGGCTTTAACAATATTTTCCGTAAGGAGTTTGCTATTGTTAATGTCAATGATCTTGATGTTTTTGAGGCTGGAACCAAGATTGATCTTGCTGCACTGGTTGATGCCGGTTTGGTTGCCAAAAAATATAAATTGGTCAAAGTATTGGGCAATGGTGAGATTAGTAAGTCTCTAACTGTTGCGGTTGACAAGTTGAGCGAAACTGCCCGTAAGAAGATTGAAGCAGCTGGCGGAACTATAGAGGGTTAATAGATGCAGGCTGGATTGCAAAATGCTGCCAATATCCCGGAACTGCGGCGCAGGGTAACTTATACCCTTTTGATGCTGGCCGTTTACAGAATTGGGGTGCAGATCCCTACCCCGGGGATAAATGGTGAGGCCCTGGCGGCTTTTTTCCAGAAGAATGCCGGCACCCTTTTTGATATGTTTAACATGTTTTCCGGTGGTGCTCTGGAGAACTTTTCAATTTTCGCCCTTGGCATCATGCCGTATATTAGTGCCTCGATCATCTTTCAGTTGTTGACAGTAGTTGTGCCACGACTGGAAGCCTTGTCTAAAGAGGGTGAAAGCGGCCGTCATAAAATAACCCAGTATACCCGTTATGCAACGGTGGTGCTTAGCCTTATCCAGGGCCTGTTTATCAGTATAGGGCTTGAGAGTATGGCGGCCCCTTCAGGCGGTGAAATGATTGTTACTACCGCTGGTTGGAGCTTCAGGCTTATGACCATCCTTACCTTGACGTCGGGTACTGCATTTATTATGTGGCTTGGCGAACAGATGACCGAGCGGGGCATAGGTAATGGAATTTCCCTGATTATTACCGCTGGGATTGTCGCGAGAATGCCTGCGGCGATAGCCAAGACGGCTAAGATGGTCAGTGCCGGGGATATGACCTTTATATTTATCCCGATTCTATTGGCGATGATGTTCGGCGTAATTGCAATTATTGTCTACTTCGAGACTGCCCAGCGCAGGATTCCCATTCAATATGCCAAGAGAGTTGTCGGACGGCAGATGTATGGGGGACAGCAGTCACACCTGCCTTTGAAGATTAATATGTCGGGTGTTATTCCACCGATCTTTGCTTCGTCTATCATGATGTTCCCTGCCACCATCGGTGGCTTCATCAAGGTTGACTGGGTGCAGCAAATAACCGCTTATTTACAATGGGGAAGCCTGTCCTGGACCTTGATGTACGTTGGCTTTATAGTTTTCTTCTGCTTCTTTTATACAGCCGTTACGTTCAATCCTGTTGATGTTGCCGAAAACCTGAAGAAAAATGGTGGTTTTATTCCCGGCATCAGACCAGGGAAACGTTCTGCTGAATTTATTGACAAGATTGTCGTCCGTCTCACCGTTATCGGGGCGATTTACGTTAGCGCTGTCTGTGTTCTGCCAACAATATTGATCAACGAATTGAATGTGCCTTTTTATTTTGGTGGCACGGCTTTGTTGATTATTGTCGGAGTGGCAATAGACACGATTTCCCAGGTTGAGTCGCACACCGTCATGAGGAATTATGATGGTTTGCTGAAAAGCGGCAAGATCAAGGGTCGTCGGTAAACAGGAATAGTTACGTATGGGGCGGCAAATTAATCTGAAATCCTCCGGCGAGGTTCAGAAAATGCTGGAAGCTAATCAGATCGTAGCTGCTACCCTGGCCATGCTTACAGATAAGATTAAGCCTGGTCTTACCACCCTCCAGCTTGATATGTGGGCTGAAGATTTTGCTCGACAGCAAGGAGCTGTGCCAGCCTTTAAGGGCTATCGGGGCTTCCCCGGGAGTTTGTGTGTTTCGATTAATGAAGAAGTTGTACATGGGATCCCTTCTGAGCGAGTGGTTTTGAAAGATGGTGATATCCTGAGTATTGACTTCGGCATTAAGTTTAAAGGTTTTTATGGTGATTCGGCCGTAACATTGCCGGTAGGTTCTATTTCTGCAAATAAACAAAAATTGATTGATGTCACCAAACAATCTCTTGAATTGGCTATTGATCAGGTTCGAGTGGGTAATCGCATAAACGATTTGTCTCGAGCTGTACAAAAATATGTTGAAGGGCATGGGTTTTCAGTGGTGCGGCAGTTTGTTGGGCATGGTATTGGCAGCCAACTACATGAAGCCCCTGAGATTCCCAATTACGAAAGAAAACAACGAACCCCGCGTTTAGTTGCCGGGATGGCGTTGGCAATTGAACCAATGGTCAATGTCGGCACTTATGATGTTGAGGTTCTTAAAGATGGCTGGACGGTACTTACCGCAGACAGGAAGCCTTCTGCTCATTTTGAGCATACGGTAGTCGTTACTGAAGGTGAACCTTTGGTGCTAAGTCGTTTGTTGAATTGATTTATTTCTAAAGTTGAAAAAAAAGCGGGCAAATTAATAGAAATCGTTTATTATCCCTCTTCTCAATTTTAAAGAAAATCAGTAATTAGTTTTACTTAGGGATTTATTTATGCCGAAAGAAGAGGCCATTGAAGTAGAAGGAACCATTGTTGAACCATTGCCTAATGCCATGTTCCGCGTTGAGTTAGACAATGGGCACAAGGTTTTGGCCCATATCTCAGGCAAGATGCGCATGCATTTTATCAAAATTCTTCCTGGAGACCGTGTCACGGTTGAATTGTCCCCATATGATCTGACCAGAGGCAGAGTAACCTTTAGGTCAAAAAATAAACGTTAGGGAATGATAGTTATGAAAGTTCGAGCATCTGTAAAAAAAATGTGTACTGACTGTAAAATATTTAAACGTAGTGGGGTTGTTCGTGTTTCCTGTAAGATCAAGAAACATAAGCAGCGTCAGGGATGATTCGTTAGTTCTAATTATGAAGAGTGAGAGAGGTTTACCTTGGCACGTATAGCTGGTATTGATTTACCGAAAAAAAAGCACATGGAAGTAGCCTTAACCTATATCCATGGTATTGGTCGTACCACCGCCAGGAAAATCCTGGATCAGGTTAAAATGCCATACACGACTAATAGTGACGATTTGGATGAAAAAGCCGTTGCCGATATTCGTAAGGTTATTGATGACCATTATATGGTCGAAGGTGATCGGCGTCGTGAAGTAGCTATGGATATCAAGCGGCTTACCGATTCGGGTTGCTACCGTGGTTTGCGACACCGGAAAGGCCTTCCTTGCCGCGGTCAGCGGACCAGTACAAACGCCAGGACTCGTAAAGGTCCTCGCCGTGGTGCAGTTAAAAGGAAATAAAAAACAAGATCGTCTTTTTTCTGAAGATTAGGGGTTAAGTATGGCTAAGCCAAAAGTAAAAAAAATGCGTAAGAAGGTTAAGAAGAACGTTCCTGAGGGAGTCGTTTCTATTCGATCAACCTTTAATAATACCATAATTACTTTCGCTGACAGGGAAGGTAATGTTATCTCATGGTGTAGTGCCGGTTGTCTGGGTTTCAAGGGGTCAAGAAAGAGCACTCCTTTTGCTGCCCAGAACGCAACTGAGGCTGCGGCCCAGAAAGCGGCGGAACATGGGATGCGCAAAGTTGAAGTGAGGGCCACTGGGCCAGGACCTGGGCGCGATGCCGCTATCAGAGCCTTGCAGACAGCTGGGATGGATGTTTATCAGATAAGTGATGTTACTCCTATTCCGCATAATGGCTGTAAGCCTCCCAAGCGGAGAAGAGTTTGATTCAGCTCTCCCCTTTTTTTTTGAATTACATCTGTCGGGGAATTAGCGACAGGAAACGGAGGTTTTAAATTGGCCAGATATACCGGGGCAAGCTGCCGTCAGTGCAGACGAGAAAGATTGAAGTTGTTCCTTAAAGGGGACAGATGTTATACAGATAAGTGTGCTGTTGAACGGCGTGCTTTTCCTCCTGGACAACACGGCCAGGCACGGCAACGTAAGGTCTCTGATTATGCGATTCAGCTTCGTGAGAAGCAGAAGGTTCGGAGAATGTATGGTATTATGGAAGGTCAGTTCCTTAAATATTACAAGGAAGCTGATCGGCTTAAAGGTATTACCGGCGAGAACCTTTTGTCTCTCCTGGAAAAGCGCCTTGATAATGTTGTATACCGAATCGGTTTTGCTAACTCCAGGCGACAGTCCCGCCAGTTGGTTAGACATGAGCATATTTTTGTGAACGGCAAGCGAGTAAATATCCCTTCTTTCATCGTTTCCGTCAATGATGTGATCTCTGTTCGGGAAAAGAGCCAGAAGGTTGAAGCTGTAGTCGATAGTTTTGAAGCAGTAGCCAGGCGTGGTGTTCCCAGTTGGCTTGAAGTTGACAAAGCAGCCTTCAAGGCCACGGTTAAGACCGAGCCGGTGAGGCAGGAACTTACGATGCCGATTCAGGAGCAGCTGATAGTTGAGCTTTACTCCAAATAATTTGTCTGGAAACCAATATTGCCCGCTTAGAGAATCTAAAGTTCTCGGTATGCGGGCAATATTTATAGCATCTCTGAACGCTAGGGCACATGGTCAGATATGTTTCATTAATCAATTGCGGAGCTTTTGATAATGGATAATGAGCAGAACCAAAGTACAGAACTTGAGAAGGATCCCCTTTATCGTAATTGGCATGAACTGATTATGCCTGAGCGGGTTGAAGTTGACCGGGATTCTCTTACTGATAATTATGGAAAGTTTGTCTGCCAGCCTTTGGAGCGTGGTTATGCCACTACCACTGGTAATTCTTTGCGGCGGATATTACTGTCATCTATTCAGGGCGCAGCTATTACTTCGGTTAAGATAGAGGGGGCATTGCATGAACTTTCTTCCTTGCCCGGAATTATCGAAGATGTCACTGAAATAATCCTTAATCTTAAGGTTGTCCGTCTCAAACTCAATTCAGCAGATACCCAGACGGTCAGGGTTGAGAAAAAAGGCAAAGGTGAGGTTACAGCAGCGGATCTGATCTCCGATGGAACCGTTGAGGTGATGAATCCTGAGCAGCACATTTGTACGATTTCAGGCAGTGAAGGCAAGTTTATCGCTGAGTTTGAAGTTAAGTGGGGCAAAGGTTATATCCCGGCTGAGCGCAACAAGAGTGAAGATCAGGTAATCGGTGTGATTCCGATTGATGCAATCTTTACCCCGATCCGCAAGGTTAAGATGAATGTCAGCCAAGCCAGGGTCGGTCAGCAGACTGATTATGATAAGTTGACCCTTGAGCTTAATACTGATGGCAGTGTCAAGCCTGAGGATGCATTGGCTTATGCCGCTAAAATTCTCAAAGAACAGATGAATGTGTTCATCAACTTTGATGAAAGCCTGGTCGAGCCAGAGACTGTGGCTGAAGAGGAATCGGTTGATAGTGAAATCAATCCATATCTCTCACGGCCGGTCGATGATTTGGAACTTTCTGTCCGGTCAGCTAATTGCCTGAGGAATGCAAGTATCATGTACATTGGCGAGTTGGTCCAGAGAACCGAAAACGAGATGCTTAAAACTAAGAACTTTGGCCGCAAGTCATTAAATGAAATCAAGCAATTGCTTTCAGAAATGGGACTGGGCCTAGGTTTTAAGATTGAAGGATGGGAAAAACCTGATTCTACCGTTGAAACGGCAGAAGAGGATAATTAAGGAGAGGATGTTGAGATGAGGCACAGAAAAGCAGGAAGAAGACTTGGCCGTACCACTCCGCATCGGCTTGCCATGGTCAGGAATATGGTCACATCACTGCTTGAGCATGAACGTATTGTGACAACTACTCCTAAGGCGAAAGAAGTTAGACGGGTTGCCGAAAAAATGATTACCTTGGGCAAACGGGGTGATTTACATGCCCGGCGTCAGGCCTTGTCCTTTATTCGTGATAAAAAAGTTGTTGCTAAACTTTTCAGCGTTTTGCGTGATGAGTATATGGAGCGCCAGGGTGGTTATACCAGGATCATCCGGACCGGTAACAGGATCGGTGATGCAGCTGAAATGGCTATCTTGGAATTGGTCAATTACAGTGAAGACAAGGAAGTCCCTGCAGAATCAGACAATTGATCTGCTAGTTTTAAATGCGTAAGATTTTTTAAGGCCGACATGCTTGTTATGTCGGCCTTTTTTTATAGGTAATTGTGTATACGTTTGATGAAAAATCGTCACTATTCAGCCCCTGCCCATCAAGAACATATGGTTAGCCCGCATATTTCATGAGTGTTTTTGAAAAGTCATTTTAACTGGTTGTACTTGTGTGTTAAACCTTTGGTTTGCTGTGGAATGTCAAGGTCACAGTTTGGACCAAATGAAAGACATGGTTTGTTTTTTAGATAGCGCAGACTTCGAAACTACTCATCCTGCGGGCCAGTTGATATATCCGTATAGTACCCCTCTGGCCGCTTACCTGCTGAAAACATCATACTTTGCCTATCGAGCGTTTCGCAATCGGGCATCTCGACTGGAGAAATATGCGGGTTAGCCGGGTACATCTTGAGCGACAGTGAAACAGTGTTGTTTAACCTCTAGATTTTGAAGTTTCCCCACTTTTTTTAATCTTGGAGAAATAGTTACAAAAAATCTACCATCGGTAGTTCTTTCCGGTTATGCTGATCCTTTCTTTTGTCGGTCGGATCTTGCTGTTATTCAGGCTGGTTCTGGTCATCGACCTGAGAGGTGTCGCGTTTAACTTATGCTGCTTGTTAATGAGATTACATATGAATTTCGGGATGGTCTCAGGGTTGTCGATGTTGCTGCTAAGGCCAAACCCGGTGCGGACTTGTTTATTGTCAACGGCCATCCTGTCTCATCTTCGTTTATTCTTGAAGATGGCGATAGTTGTTGGTTGATCCGTAAGGGCGAACAGCCAACCGCTGATGAGCTTGAAAGATTGCTGTATGCCAGGCATAGCCCCGGAGTTCACGATAAAGTTAAAAAGGCCTCTGTTGGAATTATGGGCCTTGGCGGTCTCGGTTCACCGGTAGCGGTAGCTTTAGCCAGGGTTGGGGTTGGTCATCTGCTGTTGGCCGATTTTGATGTTGTCGAACCCAGTAACCTCAATCGCCAGCAGTATTTTATCGACCAGATCGGTGAAAAAAAAACCCAGGCGCTCAAGTATAACCTTGGCCGGATTAATCCCTATTTACGCATCGAGACGGTCAACGTAGTCTTGACCGAAGAGTCGAT
The DNA here is from genome assembly GCA_030673265.1 of Pseudomonadota bacterium. Classification (GTDB taxonomy): domain Bacteria; phylum Desulfobacterota; class Desulfobulbia; order Desulfobulbales; family JAGXFP01; genus JAGXFP01. Next base: position 16,397 of record DAOVJK010000019.1, read on the forward strand.
ACCGGCTTTGTTCAACGGGGTGGATGTTCTGGCAGAGTGCTTCGATGGCGCCGAGATGAAGGCTGCCGCTTTACGTTGTGCCTTGGGTCCTCTTAAGGGTAAATGCTTTGTTGGGGCTTCCGGGATGGCCGGCTTTGCAGATAGTAATATGATCTGCACACGAAAGATTCGGGATCGGGTCTATCTGGTTGGAGATGGAGAAACCGAGGCTAGACCGGGACAGGGACTAATGGCGCCACGGGTAGGTATCGCAGCCCATCATCAGGCTAATCAAATATTACGCTTGCTGCTTGAAGTGGCATAAAAAATATAAGTTAAATGAGACCATGAAGATTATTTGTAACGGCAAAGAGATGGACGTGAAGGATAGCCTTACCATCGAGAAACTTGTTGTAGATTTGGATCTGAATCCGGCCACCGTTGTTGTTGAGTGCAACGGCAGTATAGTCCTTCCGGACAATTATGCAGAGCAACAACTGTCAGAAGGCTCGGTTCTTGAATTGATTCGTTTTGTAGGGGGCGGTTGATGCTTACTATAGCTGGCCATAATTTTAAATCACGGCTCTTGGTTGGCACCGGTAAATTTGCCTCTTCACAGCTGATGAAGGAGGCCATTGACGCCTCCGGCAGTGAAATGGTGACCGTGGCTCTGCGACGGGTTGATCTTGATGATCCCGGTGATGATATCATGAGTGTGCTTGATCGTGAGCGCTATGTGTTCCTGCCCAATACCTCCGGAGCCCGTAACAGTGATGAAGCAGTACGTCTGGCCCGAATGTCCAAGGCTTCCGGTGGAGGTGAGTGGCTGAAGCTTGAGGTTACTCCCGACCCCAGGACTCTGCTGCCTGATCCGGTTGAAACCTTGAAGGCGACCGAGATATTGGTTCGTGAGGGTTTCAAGGTCCTGCCCTATATGAATGCCGACCCCATTCTTGCCCTTAAACTTCAGGATGCCGGGGCGGTGGCGGTAATGCCCCTTGGCTCTCCGATCGGCACCAACCAGGGTCTTCTGACGAGGTTCCAGGTTGAAATCATTATTGATCAGGCCCGGGTGCCGGTAATCGTTGATGCCGGTCTTGGTGCCCCGTCCCATGCCGCAGAGGCAATGGAGCTTGGCGCTGATGCGGTTCTGGTTAACACGGCCATGGCCGTGGCTGGAGACCCGGTCCGGATGGCTAAAGCCTTCGCCATGGCTGTAGAGGCCGGGCGATCTGCTTACGAATCGGGTCTGGGCCGAAGGCAGGCCCAGGCTATGGCTTCTTCACCGGCAGTTGGGCTTGGCTTTTTGAACTGATCAAATTCCGCCCGGTTGTCTTGTCGTGGTTTGGCTCCAGGGTCAGCCCCAATGTTGCAATGTTCCTCGCTGATTTTTGCGAGGCTATCTTATTTTAGAGCTAACTCACTGTAATGACAGATCTTAATCGAAACCGACCGGCAGCTTTTACGGCGCCTGATTTTAGGGACATTGCTGAGCTTGTCTACCGGAGCAGCGCCGCTGACGTGGAAAATGCTCTCTTGAAAGAGCGGTTGTCTGTCCAGGATCTTGGCGCACTTTTATCGCCGGCTGCGGCAGAACAGTTACCTGCTTTGGCGGCCAGGGCCTCGGCGCTGACCACTGCCAGGTTTGGCCGGACCATCCAAATATACTCGCCGTTGTACCTCTCCAGCTTCTGTTGCAATAATTGCCGCTATTGTGGTTTCTCTACCGAAAATAAAATAGAGCGGCGGGTCCTTACTCTTGATGAAGCGGAGCAGGAATCCTTGCTGCTGGCTGGTCGTGGTTTTAGCCACATCCTGCTGGTTGCCGGTGAAGCGCCTGCTAAAATGGGTGTTGATTATCTTGTCGAACTGGCCGGTCGCTTGCGTAACCGGTTTGCTTCGATCTCCATCGAGATTCAGCCCTTGACTGAGGCTGAGTATCGGCGCCTCTTTAAGGCCGGGATCACCAGTGTGGCGGTCTATCAGGAAACCTATGACCAGGATGTCTATCGGGAGGTCCATCTGTCCGGGCCTAAGGCCGATTTGGAGAACCGTCTCGCTACTCCGGCCCGGGTGGCCGCTGCCGGAATGCGTGAGGTCGGGATTGGTGCCCTGTTAGGTTTAGCCGACTGGCGGCTGGAGGGGATCTCGCTGGGCATGCATCTCGCTTGGCTGCGCCACTATTATTGGCAGACGGCCCTGACGGTGTCATTCCCCAGACTGCGGCCGGCCACCGGTGATTTTGAACCCAAGGTGGTGGTGAGTGAGAGCGACTTGGCCCAGTTGCTGTTCGCTCTGCGTATCTTTGATCATGACGTTGGCCTGCTCCTTTCCACCCGGGAAGAGGCCCGTTTCCGGGATGGCATGATTGGTCTGGCTCCGACGCGCTATTCGGCAGGGTCTTGTACCGCGCCCGGCGGTTATTCAAATCCCGACCAGACTGGCGAACAGTTCTCAATTGACGATCAGCGTGGTATTGATGAGGTCTGCCGGGATATTAAGGCCCGGGGCTTTGACCCGGTGCGCAAGGACTGGGATGCGGTTTTTCAGCAGTCGGCTTCCGGAGGAGTTTCTCGGAAACCAATTTATTAAAATTGAAATTGAGCAAATTGCTCCACCGATAAATATTAAATGGAGGCTACTCTTATGAGTGATATCAAAAAAATGTATTCGACCATTCTTGGTGATCATTTTCCGATGGATATGAAAATATCGTTTGGTGACCAGACGTTGGTTTACCGGAAGAGAACCTGGGCAATTTCTCAAGAAGATGGCAGCGTTGATGAAAGAGGGATCCGTTACG
>DAOVJK010000301.1 GCA_030673265.1 Pseudomonadota bacterium
ATTATGATCTTCGGCATTGTCCTCAATCTGATGGCCGGCCTGGGCGCCTTTGCTTTCGGCTTCTGCGATGACCGGCTGGGAGGTCGAATAACGATCCTGATCAGCCTGGCCGGCCTGATCGTTGCCTCGGTCATGGCCCTGACCGCCACCAGCAAACCCTGGCCCTGGGCGGCAGGCATCCTGATCGGCATTTTCGCCGGCCCCAACCAGTCGGCCAGCCGGTCGTTGCTGGCCAGAATGATCCCCCGGCAGAAGGTGAATGAGTTTTTCGGCTTCTTTGCCTTTTCCGGCAAATTTACCGCTTTTCTGGGTCCCTTGGCTTTGGGGTTGTTGACGGAGCTCTTCCAGTCTCAGCGGGTCGGGATGTCGGTGGTTCTCGTCCTATTCACCCTGGGGGGGCTGCTGCTCCTGCTGGTTGACGAGCAGGATGGCATCCGGGCGGCACTTAATAGCAATGGGCATTAACCGATGGCGGTAAACCAGGCCAAAGTAAACAACGAAACCAGTGCGGCGATACTGGTTGTGGTCAGAAAATTGGTCGATGAAGTCCATCCGACCACCCGCCAACATCTGACTATCTCTCTCGACAGCTCCTTTGACCGGGAACTTGGGCTGGACAGTCTGACCAGGCTGGAACTTCTGGCCCGGGTCGAAAAACTCTTCGGTGTCTCTCTGCCGGAAAGAGTGCTGGCTGCTGTCGAAACTCCGCGCGACCTTCTGAACGCCATTCAGACTTGCGGGCCCGGCCCTATGGTAACCGAACCTGCAACTCCTCAAACACCACTACCGATTGAAAGCAAAGGTATCGCCGCACCCCAAGGGGCTACTACTCTGGTCCAGGCCCTGCAACACCATGCCGAAAATAATCCTGACCGGCCGCATATCCGCCTGTACAGCGAGGCAGACGAGGGTGAAGTCATCACCTATGGCGATCTTTGGCAGCAGGCAAGCCGGTTGGCCGCCGGCCTACAGAGCTTCGGCCTGGCTGTTGGTGAGTCGGTGCTGATTATGCTGCCTACCGGTCGCGACTACTTCACCACCTTCGCCGGCGTCCTGCTGGCGGGCGGGGTGCCGGTGCCGATCTACCCACCGGGTCGGCTTAAACAGATTAAAGAGCATCTGCAACGCCACGCTGCCATCGCCACCAACTGCCAGACCCGGATAATGATCACCATTCCCGAGGCCGGAACCTTTGCCAGCCTGATGCACCAGCAGGTGGCATCCTTAAGCAAAGTAGCTACTGTGACAGAAGTACTGGCGGCCGGCCAGAACCAGACCATCCATCCGCCGGTTCTGACCGCTAACCACACCGGTTTCCTGCAATATACTTCAGGCAGCACCGGTATGCCCAAGGGCGTGGTCCTCAGCCATGGCAACCTGCTGGCCAATATTCGAGCCATGGGCCGGGCCATCGAGATTTCATCCGAGGATGTCTTTATCAGCTGGCTGCCCCTTTATCACGATATGGGGCTGATTGGCGCCTGGCTCGGCAGCCTTTACTTCGCCTGCCCGCTGGTTATTATGCCGCCGCTGACCTTTCTGGCCCGGCCCCTGCGCTGGCTGTCAGCTATCAGCCGTTTCGGGGGGACCCTGGCTGCTGCCCCAAACTTCGCCTACGAGCTCTGCCTTCGGCGCATCGAAGACAGCGAACTTAAAAACCTTGATCTCAGTTCCTGGCGCTGCGCCTTCAACGGGGCCGAAGCGGTCAGCCCGGCCACCATCCGGGAGTTCTCCAACCGTTTTGCTAAGTGCGGCTTCCGGCCCGAAGCTATTATGCCGGTCTACGGTCTGGCCGAATCCTCGGTAGGCCTGGCCTTTCCGCCTCCAGGCCGTGGCCCCCGGATTGACCGGATCAGGCGAAGCTCGCTGATGGCCGATGGCTGGGCTGAAAAAACCCAGGCTGCCGATCATCCCGACGCCCTGGAACTACCCGGCTGCGGCTTTCCTCTTCCCGGCCACCAGATTCGGGTCGTCGATGCTCACGACCGGGAGCTGCCTGACCGGCAGGAAGGTCATATCCAGTTTAAGGGACCGTCGACGACCTGCGGCTATTTCCGCAACCCGACCCAGACCGCCGCTCTTTTCCATGGCGACTGGCTTGATTCCGGTGATCTGGGTTACATCGCCGGCGGGGAAATATTCATCACCGGCCGCAACAAGGACATAATCATCAAGGCCGGTCGTAACATCTATCCGGTGGAACTGGAGGAAGCGATCGGCGCCATTGACGGGATCCGCCAGGGCAACGTGGCGGTTTTCGGCAGCCTCGATCATAAGACCGGCACCGAGCGGCTTGTTGTGCTGGCCGAGACCCGAAGGCGTAAGCCGGAGAGCAGAGAAAAGCTGAGGGTTACCATCAATGCTGTCACCACCGACCTGGTCGGTACCGCCCCTGACCAAGTTGTTTTAGCGGTGCCGAATACAGTGCTAAAAACCTCCAGCGGCAAGATCCGGCGCAAGTCCAGCAAAGAACTCTATGAAAAGGGTTTGGTGGGTAAGCCCGCCCGGGCCGTCTGGCTGCAGTTGCTCGTTTTCTCCCTATCAAACTTCAAACCGCAAATGAAACGGGCCGGGCGGCAACTGGTAGCCCTGGGCTATGCCGTTTACAGCTGGCTGCTGTTCTGTCTGGCCGCGCCACTGGTCTCTCTGGCCATTGCCGTTCTTCCGACCATAAACTCCCGCTGGCAGTTCATCAGGGGCTGTCTGAAACTATTCGTAACTCTGACTGCTACCCCGGTGACCGTTGAGGGCCTGGAAAACCTGCCCAGCCAAGATACTCCCTGTATCCTGGCCGCCAATCACGCCAGTTATATCGACAGCATGATCCTGCCCCTGATCCTGTCCGGGACATTTAGTTTCATTGCCAAAGGAGAACTACGGAACAACTTATTTCTTCGTTACCTGCTACCAAGACTAGGTATCGAGTTTGTTGAACGGTTCGATAAACAAAAGGGCATCGAGGACTCGCAGCAGTTAGCAGCGTTGGCTGGCAGCGGTCGGTCACTGATCTTTTTCCCGGAGGGCACCTTCATGCGGATGCCGGGACTGCTGCCCTTCCGCATGGGGGCTTTTGAAACTGCGGCCAAAGCCGGACTGCCGCTTGTGCCGCTTGCTATTCGCGGAAGTCGCTCGATTCTCCGGGCCGGTTCCTGGTTTCCACGTCGGGGAGCGGTCAGAGTGATTTTCGGCGAGCCGATTGATACCCGGGAAACCCTCAAGCGAACCGGCGGTGACCTATGGCAAACCACGGTGGAGTTGCGGAACCGGACCCGGAACTGGATCCTCACCCACAGCGGCGAACCAGACTTGGAGCATGAACGTTCGCCGCTGCTCACCGGCGAACGGCCAGACCCTCAATAGAAGAGTGTAACCTTGTTTTTTATCAGTTCGTACTCTTCAAAAGTGGCAAGCCAGCATTCAAGAATAATTTGTTGTGAGTATCACATTAGCCCGCATATTTCACCAGTCGAGATGCCCGATTGCGAAACGCTCGATAGACAAAGTATGATGTTTTCAGCAGGTAAGCGGCCAGAGAGAGACTCCGATACTTTAGTATGCTGAAAGCCTTATACAGCAGATTCTGGACAATACCCCCCTGAGGGGTGCTATACGGATATATCGGCTGGCCCGCAGGGTGAGTAGTTTCGAAGTCTGCGCTATCTGAAAAACAAACCCTGTATTTCATTTGCTACAAACTGTGACCTTGATATTCCACAGCAAACCAAAGGTTTAACTCTCAAGGACAATCAGTTAAA
>DAOVJK010000348.1 GCA_030673265.1 Pseudomonadota bacterium
CTCCATGGCCCCAAAGGAGTCGGTGCCCTTTATGTATCACGCACTGCGCCAATCCAGCCCCTCATCCATGGCGCCGGTCAGGAGAAAGGCAAACGGGCCGGCACCGAAAATACTGCCGGACTAGCCGGGATGGGTACAGCCTGTGAACTGGCCGCTGCTCACCTTGATGATTACCAAACCAAGATAGCCGCCCTCCGCGAACATTTGGAGACAGGGATCAAGACCGCCGACCCGGAGGCACTGATTATCAGCCAGGGCCAACAACGCTTGACCAACACGGTCAACGTCTGCTTCAAGTACTGTTCCTCGGCAGCACTTATTCAGGAACTAGACGAACGGGGTATCGCTGTTTCCGGCCACTCGGCCTGCCAGAGCGGCGACCTCGATCCTTCCCACGTCCTGGCTGCCATGCATGTTCCGGAAACCCACCTGCACGGTTCGCTGCGCATCAGTCTCAGCCGCAACAACACCATGGCGGAAGTGGCAAGATTTCTTGAGATCCTGCCAACCATTATCAAAAAAACTCGCCAGGATTTTGCCGATTGAGAGCCAACCGCTTACTGGGAAAAACAGCAAAGCCAACCATTGATTGCTATACCCCTTGGCTACTTTTTGCCACTATCAACCATTCTGGATTAAATTGATTTATGCGCAAGTGCCAATTGCCAATATAAAAAGGAACTAACATGTGTGGTATTGTCGGATATATCGGGAAGCGAAGGGTTGTCCCCATCCTGCTTGAAGGGCTGAAAAGGCTGGAATACCGGGGCTATGACTCGGCTGGTCTGGTCTACATTGATACTGATGCCAGCCTCAAACGGCATCGTTTTGAAGGGAAGCTGGCCAATCTGGAAGAGCATATGGAGGCCCTGAATGTCGACAGCCACATCGGCCTGGGTCATACCCGCTGGGCCACCCATGGCGCCCCATCCAAAGCCAATGCCCATCCGCATTGCGATTGCTCCGGCGATCTGGTTGTGGTTCATAACGGCATCATCGAGAACTACCACGCCCTGCGAGATGAGCTCACCGCCAGGGGCCATAAATTCAACTCCGAGACCGATACCGAGGTTCTGGCCCATCTGATCGAAGAAAACCTGGACAAAGATCTGGCCGCTGCCGTCAGAAAATCTTTGAAAAAGGTGGAGGGCTCCTATGCCCTGGCGGTTCTGTGGGCAAAACAGCCGGACCGCCTGATCGCGGCCCGCAACCACAGCCCCCTGGTCCTTGGTGTTCAGGAACAAGGCGGCTCTTTTCTGGCCTCCGATATTCCGGCCCTGCTCCCCTACACTCGCAAGATCATCTTCCTCGAAGACCAGGAAATGGCGATCCTCACCGCTGACAGTTGGCAGGTCATGGATCTTGACAACGGCGCCCCTATCGACAAGGAAGTGCATACCATCAATTGGAATGCCGCCATGGCGGAGAAAACCGGTTACAAGCACTTCATGCTCAAAGAGATTTTTGAACAGCCACTGGCCATCCTCAATACCTTTCGGGGCCGTCTTGATCCCGAAACCGGCCAGGTTAACCTGCCGGAAGCAGAACTTGACCCTGATTTCCTTAACTCGATCAAACGCATATCCCTGGTGGCCTGCGGCACCTCGTGGCATGCCGCCCTGGTGGCCAAATACTGGCTGGAGAAATGGACCGGCATCCCGGTGGAGGTCGATATCGCCTCCGAGTTCCGTTACCGAACCCTGCTACTCGATGATTCAGTGCTGGTCGTACCGATCTCCCAGTCCGGTGAAACAGCCGACACTCTGGCCGGTATGCGGCGGGCCAAACAGTTTGGCGCCAAAGTGGTCACTATCTGCAACGTGGTCGGCAGCACCATGACCCGGGAGGCAAATGGCACTATTTACACCCATGCCGGCCCTGAAATTGGCGTTGCCTCCACCAAGGCCTTCACCAGCCAGCTGACCGCCCTTTTTCTGCTGACCATGCTGATCGGCCAGGAACGGCAAACCATCAAGCCGGACCAGGCCCGAGAGTTGGCTCAAGCCCTGATCGAACTTCCGGACCTGATCGAAAAAGAACTGCCACGCCTGCTGGACGAAACCGACCGACTGGCCGAGGATTTCACCAAATGTCGCGATTTCCTCTACCTGGGCCGGGGCTGCAATTTCCCCATCGCCCTGGAAGGCGCCCTGAAACTAAAGGAGATCTCCTATATCCACGCTGAAGGTTATCCGGCCGGCGAGCTTAAACACGGCCCGATTGCCCTGATTGATCGCGATATGCCTATTCTGGCCCTGGCCCCGAAAGACGGGGTTTACGACAAGGTCATCTCCAATGTCGAGGAAGTTAAGGCCCGGCACGGTCGTCTGATCATGATCGGCAGTAACGATGATGATAATCTCCAGCGCATAACCAGCGATATAATCCAGCTACCCACCGTACTCGAAGACCTGAACCCCATCCTCTACACCATACCTTTACAGCTTCTGGCCTATCAGATTGCCAATCGTCGCGGTTGCGATGTCGATCAGCCCCGTAATCTGGCCAAAAGCGTTACCGTCGAATAACAGGCCGGAAAAGTGCGGGATAATATTTTTACTTCCAGCAGGAGCACCGATCCCAACCGGGAAAACTGCTCCGTTTTCCTGCCGGGCTGGGGTTTCGAC
>DAOVJK010000328.1 GCA_030673265.1 Pseudomonadota bacterium
ATGTATTTCATTTGATACAAACTGTGACCTTGATATTCCACAGCAAACCAAAGGTTTAACACTCAAGTACAATCAGTTAAAATAACTTTTCAAAAATACTCATGAAATATGCGGGTTAGACGGCCGGTTCATTCCGAGCAGCATATCTGTCTGATGAAAACCGGGAGATAAGATAGACGTCTAGATCGCTTACGCTGACGTGCCTCAGCAAGATTTAATCTTTGCTAAATTGGCAACACCCTCGTAATTACCCGCGGGGAGTTGACTCGAAGAGCCGAGACGTGGGGACAATAGCCGCCTTGAAAGCCTACAACTCGTTATGGGTTATCGCACCACCCATCATGGTCAGGACCGCTTTACCGGTCAGCTGTCGATCGATGAAAGGTGAATTCTTACTCTTGGAAACTATAGTATCTTCACTATAGACAAAGCTTTTCCCCGGATCAACCACCGTAATATCCGCCCGGCGGCCCAGACTCAAATCGCCACCCTCAACCCCTAAGATTCTGGCTGGATTAAGCGCCATTAGCTCCACCATCCTGGCTGGATCAAGCAAACCCTCTCGCACCAGCGCCATCGTCAAGGGCAACGATGTTTCCAAACCGATAATGCCATTGGCGGCCTGATCAAATTCCCGGTCTTTTTCGAGACGACTATGGGGGGCGTGGTCAGTGGCAATAGCATCAAGAGTGCCATCGGCAAGGCCAGCAATTATTGCCTGGCGATCCGCCTCCGACCGAAGCGGCGGATTCATTTTGGCATTGGTATCGTACTCACCGACATCCTGGTCGGTCAGGGTGAAATAATGGGGTGCAGTTTCAGCGCTGACCTTGGATCCTCTGGCCTTGGCCTGCCTAATCAAATCAACCGCCTCACTGGTACTGACATGGGCAATGTGGACCGCCTGACCGGTAAAATCCGCCAGGGCCAGATCACGATAAACCGAGATGCTTTCCGCGACATTCGGGATCCCACGCAGGCCAAGCCTAATTGACACATCCCCCTCATTCATCACCCCGCCCCGGCTGAGAGAGGCTTCCTCAGAATGGGAAATCACCAGCAGATCGTAATTGGCGGAATATTCCAGAGCCCTCCTAAACAGCTGCCCATCAACCACCGGCATGCCATCATCAGACACCGCAACCACGCCAGCCTGCTTCATTTCGCCGATACCAGCCAACTCCTCACCATTGGCCCCCTTACTGATGCAACCAACCGGGTATACCCGACTCTGGGCAGCAACTGCCTTGGCCATTATCAGGGAGGTAATCCCTTGCGAGTCGTTTACCGGCGAGGTATTAGGCATACAGGCCACAGCCGTAAAACCACCAGCCGCTGCCGCCCGGGTACCCGACTCGATAGTCTCCTTGTACTCTTCGCCCGGTTCCCTTAAGTGGACATGCATATCGATCAACCCCGGCACAACCCACAACCCGTTAAGGTCAAAGCGCTGACAATCGGCCGGGATTTCAACTTTATCTCCCAATTTAAAAACAGCAGCAATCCGGCCGTCAACAACCAGTACATCGGCCTGTTCATCCAGGCCGTTCAGGGGATCTATCACTCTACCGTTCTGTAGGAGAAAAGCTCCCGATCCTCTATTTTTAAGCTCGGCCGCATCAGCTACGGACATTTCATTCTCCTCCCATCAAGAGATAAAGCAGGGCCATTCGTATCGCCACACCATTGGTAACCTGGTCAAGGATCACCGAATTGGGGCCATCGGCAATGTCCGGATCAATCTCAACACCACGATTAATCGGCCCGGGGTGCATTATCAACGCATCTGGTTTTGCCAACTTAAGCAGCTTTTTATTAATTCCGAAAAAAGTCGCGTATTCACGCAGCGAAGGAATCAGCGGATCCATCAACCTTTCACGCTGAATTCTTAAAGCCATCACCACATCCGCATCGGTAACAGCATCCTGGGGACGCAAGCAAACCCTGGCTCCCAACTGCTCCACCTCAGTCGGCACCATTGTCGCAGGACCGCTTACCGCAACCGAAGCGCCCATCTTGGTAAAGCCGATTATATCCGAATGGGCGACCCGACTATGGGCGATATCTCCGATGATTGCTATTTTTAGCCCGGCCAGATCCCCTTTATGCTCCCTGACGGTCATCAGATCGAGCAGACCCTGACTGGGATGCTCATGGGTCCCGTCACCGGCATTGATCACCGAGGCATTCTTGACATGGCGCTTTATAAGATTGGCCGCACCGGACGAAGAATGCCGAATAATAATCATGTCGGGATTCATTGCTTCGAGATTAAGGACCGTATCGACCAGGGTTTCCCCCTTGGTAGTGCTGCTGGATGAGGCTGAAATATTGAAGGTGTCGGCGCTCATTCTTTTGGCGGCAATCTCAAATGAAAGTCGGGTTCTGGTGCTGGGCTCGAAGAAAAGATTGATAACAGTGCGGCCGCGCAGGGTAGGAACTTTTTTGATGGATCGAGCTGATATCTCCTTAAATGACATCGCAGTCTGTAGAACCAAATCAAGGTCTGCGACCGACAAATCAGCCAAGCTTATCAGGTGTTTATGCTTAAATAAGTGCTCTGATTCCATAATCAATTAGTTCATCTGGTTTATCATTAAGCTTTGGGCGGGAAGAAACCAACCCGTTTAGAATCATCATTTGTAAATTCACATAAAAAGCCGTTACTTCAATCATTTTCAGCGGATTGTTTGGCCCAATCTCCTCCAGCGTACACCAAACTCCTCTTTGTCCCAAGACCAGTACAGAATAAACGCCTTACCCTTAAGATCCTTGAAATCGACAAACTTCCAGAACCGGCTGTCGTGACTGTTATCACGATTGTCCCCCATCACGAACAGGGAGTTCGCCGGTACGGTTATCGGTCCGAAGTTATCCCGAGCACTGACATTACGAGGCAAAATACGAATCTTATTATTGACGCCGGGATCATTCTCTATCGGTGAGCCGTTAACATAAACCTTCTTATTACGAACCTCAACGGTATCACCCGGCAAGCCCACCACCCTTTTTATAAAATCCTGGGAAGGATTGAGGGGATATTTAAAAACAACGACATCAAGCCGCTGCGGATCTTTTATCGGGATCAGTACTGCGCCGGTAAAGGGATTGCGCAAACCATAAATAAATTTACTGACCAGTATATGATCACCGACCAGAAGAGTCGGGATCATG
>DAOVJK010000156.1 GCA_030673265.1 Pseudomonadota bacterium
AATCAGGCGCAGGACCTTATTGGTCACTTCTCTCAGATCAACCGGCTTTAAGGTAAACTGATGGGTTCTGGAAAACTCGAGAAGGCCTTTGACGGTATCACTGGCGCGCTGCACTTCTTGCTCAATATCGGCCAGCAACCCCTTGATAAAATCGGGGTCGCTGCTTTCCTCTATTTCTTCAATTGCGATCTGACAGGATGTGGAAATATTGTTTAACGGGTTGTTCAACTGGTGAGCCGTCCCGGCGGCCAGGGTACCGAGCGCGGAAAGTTTCTGCGCTTCAACAAGGCTTTCCTGTTGTTTCTCCAGTTCAGCCGACATCGTGTTAATCGCCCTGAAAACATAATGAATTTCATCTTTTTCCTTGCCCACTTGAAAGGGAGCGAATTTTTTCTGGGTTATATCACGGGTAGCATCGGTAATGGCTTTTAAAGGCAGAAAGATTTTTTTCCAGAGCCATGCGGAGGTGACAATTCCCATTATCATGGTCGTGAAGATGATTGTCATTAAAAGCCAGGCAAAGCTGCGGATAACTTTTTTGACGTAGTTCTGTTCAGCATTGACCAGAGAGTTCATATACAAACTCAGGTGTTCGCCCCTTTTTTTCACATCTTGAAAGATTTCGGGAGACGAACTGCCATTCCCCAAGGTGTCTTTCAGGATGTCCATTTCGGTGCCGTATATCTCAAGATCCTGCATCATGTCCTGAATAAGGATCTGAGACTTTACTCGCTGACGTTCATTTTTGAGGGTCTCAAGCTTCGCCTTGGCCAGGTCTACCGAATTTCTTAATTCCTGAAAATCAACTTTTTCCTTCAACAAAAAGCTTTCTTCAAGTTGCCTGATCTGCAGCACGATTTCCCCAAGACCGTTGGCGTGGCTTAAGAGGAGAAAGTGGGCATTGATCTTGTTATAGCCGTTTAGCAGAATAACGCAAAGCGTACTAACCATGAGGAATCGTGCGATCTGGAGGATGACCAGTTTGTTTCGAAGAGTCAGAGAAAACATAAAAAGATAGTCCTGGTGGTGTTGGCATCTGAGAAAATTTGAGTTCACATCTATGCTAGCAATATTCAGGCCATTATACATGGTAGTGATATCTTTGTGCCAATTCTACCCAAAAACTTATCAGATTTTGCGCTGCAGAATCTGACAAGCTATCCACAGGCCTGACAACGCGTTGAAATAACAAGACAAAATTATCCTCTGTGAGTCTTATCTCGTTTCGTGGATAGGTGTTGTTGCATTGTGCATCATGGTTTCACTGTGAAACATCCGAATTTTTCGGAAATCAAACATCCGCTTTTCTTAATAGAGATCTCTGGTTTTATTTAATAATACCAAGCAGTTCTGTAGTCCATGTTGCCAGGACCACCAAATGGTGTCTCTCACCCCAAAGTTGTTACCTTCCCGGCGCTGCATTCCTCCCTCCAGCTAACCCCCTGTTATGATTAAGCAAAATTCTGTTCACGCCTTTACCGTTACAAGTTGTAACGATTTGGGCTAGCCATGCTTGGTGGATTTGCTGAGGTTGGAATTTTTTTGCCTGGCGCAGGCACATAACATACTGATAACAAAGGACTTTTAAAATGACAACCTCTGTTGGCATGCTGGTTGCTCTAGAGGAGGGTCAAAACAGCACACCTCTTATTTATTTCGATAAAAGAGGGATGAGGAGAACACAAATGTCATGTCCCAACTGGCTTAAAATTGTCCAAGAGAAAAATGACGAGATCCACGTTGGCAAAATTAGGCAGGAATCAATTGATGCCGGTGAAACAGCAGCCGGATCGCCAACGGCTGCAACCCGGAAAATGGCCAGAATTATTGAGCAGCGCGAGGCGACCGCAAAGATATTGGTAGTTGGGGACGGGGCTTTTTCAGCCAAGCTCTCTGACTATGCCATAAAAATGGGCCAGCGGCTTGACTGTGAAATAGTGGCATTAAGTGTTTTTGACAAGCACAGCCCAGAGCGCAAGGAGGAGGGCGAAGGAGAACCGTCGCATTTTATTAAACGTTCAGAGCTTGGTGGTGCCAGATTTGCGGATAAAGCCGCCGGCAGCGGGGTTAAATTTTATCAGCTTGCCAAGATTGGCGCGAAAGAAATTGTTGTCGACCAGGTTGTAAAGGAAATTGCTGGTATCAGATACGTCCTTTCCGAACCGGATGATGGAATTGCAGAAGAGCACAGCCAACGCGTGCAACTGCCGGTGATTGCTACGCCCGGCTCAAGATAATAGAAAAATAATTCAATAAAGGGAGAGATCGAAAAATGAAATTTGAAGTGATGTTTCTGGTAGCAGTGTTGGGTATCGCGGGCATCCACCTGCTTTTTAATCTGGTGAATTTTCTGACCAGATTTAAGCGGGCAAGAGTTAAGGGAAGTCGCCAAGAAAGCAAGCGTGCGGGCTGGTATGTCTTTTTCGAAACGTCAGCTCTTTATGGTGACATGGATAATTCCGCTGTGACGACCGAAGCTGTTGGTGAGAATCCTGTTGAGTTAGCTCCGGCATGCGAAGGATCCTGTCTGCCGCTAGAGGCTCAAGCCTGAGAGCAGCAAGGAAACTTTCAACGCGATTTGTTGCATGAAGTGTAGCGAGGTGGACGTAAGCGCTTGCTCCTTCGGGATAAAATCCGGTCAGGGTCAAATGAGAATTAGCGTTAGACCCAAATGCCTTGCTGCACCACTAAAACCATAAAAAATCTAGTCTATAAAATTAAATCCAGTGAAGGAGCGAAACATTATGAGTACCCAAAATAAAGCTATAAAGAAGAAGCCGGTTATGGCGATGCTGCTGTTTGGCTGTGTTTCCCTGACAGCCTATTTCTACCTGATGACGCATCAGGGGTTGGTAACAGAAACATTTACCAAGGGCGGATGGTATGCCGCCTTCCCGATATTGGCCGCTTTTGCCTTTTCGTTTATCCACGGAGCGTTTGCCAGCAATCTTTTAAGCGTTTTCGGAATTGAAGCAAAAAAATAGGCATATATCTTTACCTACGAGGAAAATAGAATGAAACGAACAGTTACTTTGATTTTTACTTTAATGCTATCCCTGTTAATGGCAGCCAGTGCCATGGCCGGTGGCCCGCCACCCAAAGACCTGCTGAAAGGCTATTTTACTGAAGTGAATGAAGCGGCAAGAACCGTTCAGTTTGAAAAAGAAGGCAGTGAGACTCTCACTACTTTTCATCTGAATCAAGAGATGGCTGTTGAGGATATCAAGCTGAATAAAAAGGTGATGGTAACCCTGGACAAACACGCTGGTCGTCCCAACGTGATCGGTGACGTGTCCATTATGTTTATGGATCTGCCCCTGTCAAAAATTGGCTACCTGATTATAATCGGGCTGATCGGCGGGCTATTAAGCGGCTTCATCGGTTCCGGTGGTGCTTTTGTCATGACTCCGGCCATGATGACCCTTGGCGCACCGGGGGCGATAGCGGTTGCCAGCAACATGTGCCATAAATTTCCCAAGGCAATGGTTGGCGCCTTCAAGCGTTATAAATATGGCCAGGTTGATATCAAGCTTGGTCTGGTTATGGCGGTAACGGCAATTATCGGGGTTGAGGTTGGTATCCAGATGCAGAAGTATATCCTGAATACTTGGGGTAATGCCGGCTCAAACCTCTATGTAAGTCTTGTCTTTGTCTGTGTTTTGGTAGTGGTCGGTTTGATCGTTGCCCGGGATGCCTATAAACTGAGCAAGGGTGGTGGTGAGGCCAAGACAGGCAAGCTGGCCCTGGCCTTGATGAAGATCAATATTCCACCCATGATGGAGTTCAAAGTTGCCAAGGTCAGAATTTCTTTCTGGATCACGGTTCCGATTGGTGTGTTGACCGGGATGTTGGCGGCGACCATCGCTGTCGGTGGTTTTATCGGAGTTCCGGGCATGATTTATGTTATCGGCGCTTCTGCGATGGTTGCCAGTGCGACAGAACTTGTTGTTGCCTTTATCATGGGCTGTTACGGTTCTGTGCAATGGGCTATCTCCGGTCTGGTCGATATCAGAATGACCCTGCTTATTCTCTCTGGCTCTCTGATTGGCGTCCAGCTCGGTGCCCTGGGAACCACCTATGTCAAGGATCATATTATTAAAATCGTTATGGCCTCAGTCATGCTTATTGTTGCCGTCAGCCGTGGTGCCAAAGTCCCCGGCTATCTTGCTGATGTCGGCCTGATGAATCCGCTCGAGCCCCAGGTTACTGCAATGTTGAACTCGGTGAGCTTCTGGGCTCTGATAGTAGCCCTTGCCTCCGCTGGTGGACTCATTACATTCTTTATGATAAAAGGGATGATTCAAGCCCGTCGCGAAGAAAAACAGAGTGTATTGGAAACCGCCCATGGCTAAATATAAAAAAATACTGGTAGCTTACGATGGCTCGGCAACAGCACGTAATGCCCTGGCTGTTGCCGCCAAACTGGCCAGACAGGACAACAGCTGGATCAAAGTTCTGGCTGTTGTGCCGCCCTATGCCGGCGAGTTGGAATTGATTGGCGTCAGTAATATCAAGGAGACTATAGAAGGGCCAGGTGAGGAGCTGTTGGCCGAGGCCCTCGAGATTGCCGATCATGAGGGTGTACATGTCTTGACAAATCTTGCCCAAGGCGAGCCTTTTGAGCGGATCTCAGCCATAGCGGACGATGAGAATTGCGACCTGATTATTATGGGCCGCCAGGGGATCAGCCATCTTGAGCGAGAGTTGATCGGCAGCGTTACGGCGCGGGTTATCGGTCATACCTGCAGAAATGTTTTGGTGGTTCCTGAAAATTTCAAGTGGGACGGGACATGGGAGTCTGTTTTGTTAGCTACGGATGGCTCGGCAAATAGCGACGTAGCCTATGACGAGGCTTTGCAGCTTGCTAAAGACCGCTCCGTCAGAATAGCGGCGATTGCGGTAGCTAAGACTGATACCAACAATGAGTCTGTCACCTTTACCCAGGCCGCAGCCAGGGAACTCGAAACGAGGGCGCGAAGTATTGTCAGTGAGTTCAAGGAAATAGCGGCAGAGAGTGATATCCATATTGAAACATTCGTCAAGTTGGGCGAGCCACACCAGGAGATTACAGCATTAGCTGCTGAACTTGGGGCAACTGCTATTGTCATGAGCACTTATGGGAAGGCCGGGCTTAAGCGGCTGCTTATGGGTAGTGTAACCCAGAGGACTATTGGTTTCTCCGACTGTCCGGTCCTGGTGGTTCATTAGTGCGCTAAAGATGTGATTGATATCTGATGAATTATGGGAAAGGGGTTGTCTCAATAGCGAGGCAACCCCTTTTTATTTCTCCTGATATGTGATGGATCGGAAAAAAAGTAATTACCGGTCTCCAGCGATATCTTTTCAAGTCATTGCTTATGGCTAAACGAAATTTAGCCTCCTAATTAGTCAGTTCTCCTATGATTATTAAAGTATGCGAGAATTTTTCCCCTTGACATTTAAGAGTGATTGTTACAAGTTGCAGCACAGTTTTTCGCCGCCAGCCATGAGCCAGAATTGAACGACTTGCTCATTCTTCCCCATGACCGACGACGATGGTGTGGTGTGATGAAGTTTTATTCACACTAGATGCATGCCATTTTCGACGACATTGCCCGTCACACCAAGCTTTAAAATAACAGCAGTTACGTAACGTCTTATATACTTCTATCTGCGTTTCCGGCTATTAGCTCAGCTATGACCCGGAGTAGATGGTTATTAAGTTAATCTTTCTTTTTAGGGAAAATTAATGGATACCTTTTTTCTTGCAATCGGAGTGATCCTGGCTGCGGGTGTGTTGACGCTTATCATCTCCCGCCAGTTCAATTTAATGAAATCAAGCTGTGTGCTGATTATGGCCATCGGCTGTATCATCGGTCTGGTTGATGTCCTGTCCTTCCTCCAGAATCCGGCGGCAGCGGCAACTACTACCTGGCCCTGGCTCCATATCTTTACTCTGTCCTTTAAATTGGATACGGTTTCCGCTTTTTTCCTGATCCCGATCTTTTTGGTTTCCCCTCTGGCGCTGCTCTACAGCTTCCACTATCTGGAGAAGCCGGAACAGTCGACCCGAACCGCCCTTAACTATTTCTGTTACTCCTTACTAGTTGTCTCCATGGCACTGGTTGCGACTGCCAACAATATCGTCACCTTTGCCCTGGCCTGGGAGATCATGTCTCTCTCCTCTTTTTTTCTGGTGGTTTATGAATATCAGGCCAAAGAGACCAGAAAGGCCGGTTATCTCTATTTTATCTTTGCCCAGGGTGGCGCCATGTTCCTTTTTGCCGCCTTTGGCCTGATCTACAGCCAGACCGGTAGCTTTTCTTTTGATCAGGTCGCCACCATTCCTGAAAACATCAAATTGCTGGTCTTTATCCTGGCCTTTATCGGCTTTGGCTCCAAGGCCGGTATCTTTCCATTACATATCTGGCTGCCCCATGCTCACCCGGCCGCGCCTAGTCATATTTCGGCGATCATGTCCGGGGTAATGATTAAGATGGGTATTTACGGAATCATTCGGATCTACAGCCTGCTGAACAGCACCGACATGACAATTGCGGTGATTGTTGTCACCGCTGGAATGGTCACCGGTATTCTTGGCGTGGTTTACGCTTTGGGCAAGCAGGACATGAAGAAGATGCTGGCTTACTCCAGTGTTGAAAATATCGGCATCATCCTGATGGGCCTAGGCATCGGTATGATTGGGGTGGCAAGTGAGATTAAGGCCATGGCCTTCTTTGGTTTTGCCGGGGCATTTCTACATGTCTTCAACCATTCAATTTTTAAATCCCTGCTGTTCATGGGAGCCGGAGCAGTACTACACAAGGCCAAGACCAAATCCATCAATCAGCTTGGCGGCCTGATGAAAAGAATGCCGACCACCGGTAAATCCTTCCTGGCCGGTTCCATTGCCATTTCAGGATTGCCGCCATTTAATGGTTTCGTCGGCGAATTTCTCATTTACTTCGGCGCTTTTCAGGGCATGACCTTGCATGGTTTACCTTTTGTCCTGGCGATATTGACCATCATCTCCCTGGCTGTAATCGGCGGTCTGGCTACGGCCTGCTTCACCAAGGTTGTGGGTTTGGGCTTTTTAGGCGAACCTCGTAGCGAAGCT